>JAWXBN010000085.1 GCA_034440155.1 Verrucomicrobiota bacterium
CGGGTAACGCGGGACGACTTGAAATTCCTGCATGGCCCGCGGCAACGGGAGCCTGGTATTCAGCTCCACCATCCGCCGGTTGATTTTAATCTGGTCGACACCGGCCAGAATACTCTCGCGCAATTTGTCTTTGGCAATTTGCGCGGGGTTTTCCAGCAAGGCTTCGATCGTGCCGAATTGGTTGATCAAAGCAGCGGCGGTTTTCGGTCCGATACCTCGAATGCCCGGGATATTGTCGGCGCTGTCCCCGGTCAGGGAAAGCACGTCCCCAATTTGCGCGGGGGACACACCCCATTTTTCTCGCACTCCCTCGATACCGATCAGGGAAAATTGCCCGTCTTTACCGGGGGAATAAATCGTCAAGCTCCCGTCCACAAGCTGCATGATATCCTTATCATTCGTGGCGATGACCGTTTCCCAGCCAGCGGCCTTTGCCGCCACGGCGTAACTAGCGATGACATCATCAGCCTCTTGATCCTCGACTACGATCCGGGGGAACCCGAGTAACTCAGTGATCCCGTCAATGACCGGTAGCTGGCAGGACATGTCCGCGGGCATCTCAGAGCGGTTCTGCTTGTATTGGGGCAGTAGCTCCATCCTCTCGGCGGGTAATCCTCCGTCAAAGACCACGACCGCCAAATCAGGCTTCAAGTCGGAGAGCATCCGACGCAAGGCTTTAGCGAAGCCATACACCGCATTAGTAGGCTCACCTTGGGAATTCGTCAGTGCCGTAACCGCATAAAATGAACGGTAAGCGTAATAATGGCCATCAACAAGCAGGAGTCTCATAGGGGGTAAACCGTATAATAGAGAGCACACTCTTTGCAAGGGATTTCCCTCAGAGTCCAGGATTTTTTACTGCCATTCGTGGCGGGGGTAACGCCGGGAGAGTTCAGCCTTGAGCTTTGGGTAATGCTCGGTCCAGAAGCCGGCGAGGTCCTGGGTGACTTGGACGGGGCGTTGGTTCGGGGCGAGGATTTCGACGAGGAGAGGGACCCTGCCCATGGCAATGGAAGGCGTGGCCTTGAGGCCAAAAAGATTCTGGATTGTGGTGCTGAGTTTCGGGGTCGTGCCATCACCGAAATACTCGATCTTCCCGCGTTTCCCACTGGGCAGCTCTAATCTTTCCGGCGCATATTTATCGATGAGCGGGAGCTGGCTGCTATTGAGCCAACTGCGGAGTATGGGCCAGAGGGGTTTATCCTTGATCTCTTTATAAGAGACCGCTCCATAACAAAACTGCTCGATTAATGCCGCGATATCTTCTTTGGCCAGAGCGGCAATGCCCAGTTCTGGACAATTTTTCGCGAGGAAATTCACACGGATAAACCATTGATTCACCTCATCAGTCCATTCATGGAGGATCAGGTTCTTCTTTAGTACCTCGAGGGCGAGAATGCGGGCGGCACCGTCCTTGTCGACTTCATCGGTTTTTTTTAGTGACAGGGGCAGGTCTTTAAAGAGTTTGCGTCGGACACTAGTGACCCGGCGTTGGATCGCGTCAAAGATTGTTTCCATGTCCTCGGAGAAATCCTGCGGGAAAATCTCGCGTAACCATTCCTCTTTGACGGCCGTGATGATCTCCAAGGACACATTGAGTTCCCGGTCACGGCCCTCGATTTCCTGGACTTCCGCGGCCACTACCAGGGGACTGTGGGTGACGATCGAGTCGCGGGATAAATTCCCCTTACGCCCGTGAACGATCTGGCAACGGTGCGAACTCGCATCCAGACGGATGGCCAGATGGTCGATGAACCCGGTCAGGATACATTTCTGGATCACCTCGTCATTGGTGGGGCCCGGCTCCGTGTCGAGACCTTCCTCCTTTGCAATACGCAGGAAATGCTCGAAAAGAGGGCGCACCTGACGGGCGGACTGGGCATGGATGCCGAGTTTGCGACAGGTATCAATATGATATCCACGTTTATCCGCAAAGGTCCAAGCGCGCATGAGCATAAAAAAGTCTGACTCCGCACTGCCCCCCAGGATATCCTCGCGGTTCTCCCTCATTTCCTTGCCTCCCCCCCGGAGCAGGATATTCCGGCCCTGGGTCAAGGCCGCAATCAAGGCCACGGGATAAACACAGTGGTAATCCTGCGCCGCAAGCAACATACGAGCATAACGCGGATGCACGGGGAATGAAAGCATGCGCCGCCCCAGCGGAGTAATATGCCCGGTAGCACTCTCTAATGCCCCGAGGTCCTTGAGCAAGGTTTCGGCCCGGTCGAGGAGCTGGGGTTTGGGCGATTCCAGCCAGCGGAAAGTGCGGATATCCTCGATATCAGCGGCTTTTAAAGTAAGGATGACTTCCGACAAATCGAGCCGGTTAATCTCGGGAATCTCCTGCTCGGGGCGTGACCTATGATCAGCCTCGGTCCATAAACGCAGACAAATGCCCGGGGCTGTACGCCCGGCGCGCCCTGTCCTTTGGTCGGCGGAGGCACGGGAGATTTTTTCGATCAATAAAGTATTTATCCCCCGTTGCGGATCATATTTCGGAATGCGGGCGAGACCACCATCAATAACGACACGGACCCCGTCAATCGTCAGGGAAGTCTCGGCGACATTAGTCGATACAACCACTTTCCTCGCCTCATAACGGGCTACGGCGGCATCTTGGTCACGCGGCTGGAGCTCTCCGTGCAAAGGCAGGACCAAAAAACCTTTGGCTGAACGGCTGGCCTGGATCATTTGCACCGTGCGATTAATCTCGTATGCTCCCGGCATAAAAACAAGGAAGTCCCCCTCCACCCCGGAGGCAACCAAACGCTCGAACTCCTCACAGGCCTGGTCCCATACCGGAGACTCGTCGGCCTTGCGCAAATAGCTCACTTCCACCGGGAACGTGCGTCCTTCACTGGAAATAACCTTTGTACTAGCTCCGAGGTATTCACGGAGCTCTTCGACCGCCAGCGTCGCGGACATCACGATAATCTGTAAATCCGGGCGGATACTTTCCTGGATCTGTAAAGCCCTGGCTAGCGTGATATCCCCGTAAAGATGACGTTCATGGAACTCATCAAAGATAACCGTCCCGATCCCGTCGAGTCGGGGATTCGATAGCATTTGGCGCAACAAAATGCCTTCCGTCACAAATTTAATCCGAGTCTGGGATCCTGAATAATCCTCGAAACGGATCTGGTAACCCACCTCGTCACCCACACGCACACGGCGCTCGGACGCGACCCGCGCAGCTAACATCCGCGTGGCCAAACGGCGAGGCTGAAGAATCATGACCTGTCCATTGTCGGCCAACCCCCGTTCCAGCAGCATCTGGGGCACCTGTGTCGATTTACCTGACCCCGTCGGTGCGTGGACAATCACCCGTTTCGACACGCCCAGCGCGGCGAGGAAGTCTTCTTCAATCTGGTAAATGGGTAAGTCCCGATTCGTCATAAACCCCCATCAAAACGGCGAACACATTTTTTTGCCAGAAGAATCCTGAATTCATCTCCCCATCGAATAGGTTATAGAGAGAGAAAAAAAAGTGAAAGCCTGCCCAGTGACCTACACCCCGCAGGTCGAAAGGATTGTCCTCTACGCCGTAAATAGCCCTTTGAAATTATCCGAGGAATTTTTTGGCGATGACGACGGCGTTGTGGCCGCCGAAGCCGAAGGAGTCATTTACGGCGATATTGACCGTGCGCTCCTTGGGCGTATGGGCCGTGTAGTCCAGATCACATTCAGGATCGGGATTATCGAGATTAATAGTCGGCGGGATTATATTCTCTTGGACCGCCTTGATACAGACAGCCATTTCGATCGCCCCGGCAGCGCCGAGCAAGTGACCGGTCATGGACTTTGTGGAGCTGACAGAAAGGACTTTGGCGTGATCGGCAAAAACAGTCTTAATCGCCTGGGTTTCGCAAATATCCCCGGTCTGGGTCGATGTGCCGTGGGCATTTATATACTCCACATCCGTGGTATTTAGCTTGGCCCCGGCGAGGGCGAGCTTCAGGCAACGAGCGGCACCGGCACCTTCAGGGGCGGGAGAGGTAATGTGGTAAGCATCCGTGGTATTTGCATACCCGATGATCTCACCGTAGATTTTCGCACCACGAGCCTTTGCGCAGGAGAGCTCCTCCATAATTAAAACAGCTGAACCTTCACTCATGACGAATCCATCGCGGTCTTTATCAAAAGGACGAGAAGCCTTTGTCGGATCATCATTGCGGGTGCTCAAGGCACGCATAGCGGCAAACCCGCCGATCCCGAGGGAGCCAATGGCTGCTTCCGCACCACCGGCCAAGAAAATGTCAGCCCCACCACATTTGATCTCTTTATAAGCCTCGCCGATACAATGGGCGGCGGTCGCACAAGCGGAGACGATTGAAAAACTCGGGCCTTGGAGACCGTGCTCGATGCCGATGACCCCACCAGCGATATTACTAATGAGCTGGGGAATAATAAAGGGGGACACACGGGAAGGACCCTTTTCACGGAGGATCCGATACCCTTCTTCAAGGGAGAGAATCCCGCCGACACCTGAGCCGACATAAACCCCCACACGGGTGCAATCAATTTTACTAAAATCAAGACCAGCGTCTGCCACAGCTTTCCCGGAAGCAGCCACACTGAGCTGACAATAACGGTCATTACGGCGGGCATCCTTGGGATTCTTAAAATACTTTGAACCATCGAAATCCTTGATTTGCCCGGCAATCTGACAATCAAAGCCGGACACATCAAAACATTCAATGCGGCTGACACCACTTTTCCCCGCGAGCAAATTGCCCCACAGGGTGTCCAAGTCCATCCCGAGGGGAGAGACAATACCTATACCGGTTACGACGACTCGACGTTCACTCATAATTAATTACAAAAACGCGAACTTGCCGATGTAGCAAGCCCGCACTTTAAAAAATATTAAATCTTGCTGGGGGAGGTGAAAAACCTTTTCGGGAATTTTCCAGAAAGCACGGGGGAAGGAAATTCCCTTCCCCCATGCCGGAAAATCAAAACATGTGAGGTATTACTTGTCTTGCTTCTCTTCGATGTAGCGAATAACGTCGCCCACCGACTGGAGCTTTTCAGCGTCTTCATCAGGGACTTCGACGCCGAATTCCTCTTCAAAAGCCATGACGAGCTCTACTGTATCCAGGGAGTCCGCATTGAGGTCCTCGATAAAGGAAGCTTCAGGCTTCACTTGTTCGGGAGTAACCCCGAGTTGTTCCACAATGATTTCTCTCACGCGATCTTCAGTGCTTTTGTCTGCCATATATTTTCTCCTACGATTAGTGTTTCAAAAAATTGTTCAAATAACCATTCCCCCATCCACTGTCATTACTTGTCCTGTCATATAATTACTCATGTCACTGGACAGGAACCAAACGGCATTTGCAATATCTTCGGTGCCACCAAAACGGCTCAGGGGGATCTTTGCAAGTAAATTTTGACGAATTTCATCGTTTAATTTTCCGGTCATGTCCGTTTCGATGAATCCTGGGCAGATCACATTAACTTGAATCCCGCGTGAAGCGTACTCACGGGCAAGGGATTTACTCAGGCCGATCAGCCCTGCTTTGGAGGCTGCGTAATTTGCCTGACCGGCATTACCGATCAATCCCACAATACTGGAAATATTGATGATTTTGCCACTTTTCTGCTTGAGCAAATTGCGCGTGAAAGCTTTACAAATATTAAAAGCGCCCTTGAGATTAATATCCAAAACCGTATCCCAGTCTTCTTCACTCATGCGCATCATGAGTGTATCTCGGGTGACCCCGGCATTATTCACAATAATATCCAGACGGCCATGGACACCCCAGAGTTTCTCCGCAAATTCCTGAACGGCGGCGAAATCCGCGACGTTAAGCTGGCCGGCCTCGGCCTCCAGGCCTTCCGCCCGCATTTCCTCAACCATCTTGAAGGAACTCTCGGATTGGCTCACGGCAATAACCTTTGCCCCTTCACGGGCAAGCTTGAGTGCGATTCCTTTGCCGATGCCGCGACCGGCACCAGTGACGAGAGCGATTTTACCTGTTAGAGATTTTTCCATGAGTTGTAAGAATGGCTTCCCTGTTAATGTGTCCGTTGCCTTTTGCCAATCCTTTTTTTAAAAAATTAATATCTTTACAAAACCGGCTTGGCTTAGATTCCCTATCTTCCGATTAAATTTTTGACAGGGTTTCCTCGAGTGATTTTACGTCACTCATCGTGTAAACAACCGCTTCTTTATTGATCCGGCGCATGAGTCCCGAGAGGACATTACCGGGGCCGAGCTCGATAAAATCAGTGTAACCTTTCCCGATTAAATATTGCATGGACTGGTCCCAGCGGACCGATCCACACACTTGCTCGGTGAGGGTGTGGCGGATTTCGCCTTGCTCCAGGGCAAATTGCGCAGAGACATTTGCGACGACTGGTTCGACGGGTTTGCCCACAGTCATTCCAGCTAAAACAGCCCCCAGCTTTTCCTGAGCGGATTTCATAAGGCGGGAATGGTAGGCCCCGGCCACCGTCAGGGGAATCACTTTTTTCACCCCCTTGGCTTTTGCCACTTCCACAGCCTTTGCAATATTCGAAGCTTCCCCGGAAAGGACAATTTGCCCTGGGCTATTAAAATTAGCCACATCCACATCGGCCTCTTGCGCAATTTGCACGGCCGTCGCCTCATCAGCACCGATCAGGGATGCCATAGCTCCTTTGGTGGCGTCACAGGCTTGTTGCATGAATGTCCCGCGTTGCTCCACAAGCTTGAGACCTTCCTCGAAAGAAAAAGTCCCGGCAGCCGTGTGAGCGGTGAATTCTCCCAAGGACAAACCTGCACAGGCCCCGATTTGTAAATCCGGCTTATTTTTCCTGAGTATAGCAAGGGCAGCCATGCTGTGGGTGAAAATCCCGGGCTGGCAATTCGATGTCTTGGTCAGTTCCCCCTCCGGGCCGTCGAAACAAATCCTGGAGAGTTTGCGCGCCAGGATGGTATCAGCCTTTTCAAACACATCCCGGGCCTCAGCAAATTGTTCCGCGAGATCACGGCCCATTCCCACTGATTGCGCACCCTGCCCGGCAAATAAAAGACAATACGTTTTACTCATAATTGGCGACGAGTATGCGAAATGACGGATTCCACGCAATCAAAAAGATTTTTTCGCCGCCGTAGCCCCATGAGCAATTTGCTCCCGAAACCCCGTGGGCAGAAAGGTGAGCAAACTAAAAAAAGAACATCAATCAACCACTCCCAGAAGACTAACTCATTGATACTGTGACCTTAATGTCCGCTGTGTCCTGACCCGGCATGGTCGCAAATGCAGGCGTACTCAGCCAGTTTACAACCCCCGCATATCTCCGAATTAAAATCGATACGCAAATTCTGCGGTTTAGCAGAGGCATCCTTACGGATTTGAAGAACGATGCGATATCCGTTGCCTTCGGGAAGCGCGGTTTTTGAGATTATAAAATCTCCCGATCGCTCAAACTCGAGGGCCACCTTGCCGGTCTTTGTCTCGGCACTCGCGCTGACTACCAGTGCTCCGGCGGGAACAGCTTTCATTTGCTCGTCGAGGAGGGTCATACGGATTTTTCGATCCGGTTGGACGTAGAACTCAATATATCCTAAATTCGTTTCGAGAATCTTGCCGCCACTGGGTCCGGCGACATTATGATGATCACCTGCCGTCCAGGCGGTCATCGTAGTCATGAGAATGGCGATCAATAAGGTGAATAAGTATTTCATAAACTTCTGCTCTTTCTCTGGGTTATTTTTTTAAAAATATTTTTTGGCACATTACGGTTCAAAGACTTTTTCTCTCGATAAGCGTCTCCATCCAGTCATAGAGGATGGGGAGAATGATTAATGTCAAAAATGTGGAGGTAATGATTCCTCCGATCACTACCGTGGCCAGAGGCTGCTGCACCTCAGCACCTGCCCCGCTTGCAAAGGCCATCGGCAGAAAGCCCAGCGCGGCGACCATCGCGGTCATTAGCTTTGGGCGTAAACGGGTCAGCGTCCCTTCTACCACGGCGTCACGGATGGATTTGCCCTGTTCGCGTAGCTGGTTAATGAAAGAAACAAGCATCACACCATTAAGTACGGCGATACCAGAGAGTGCGATAAATCCAATCGCCGCCGAAATGGTAAAGGGCATACCGCGTAACCAGATAGAGAGGACACCTCCCGTCACAGCCAAAGGAATGCAGAGAAAGACGAGCGCCGCCTGACGCAGAGAACCGAAACTAAAGAATAGCAGAATGAAGATCAGTGCCAGGGACAGAGGAACGATAACCATCAATCGTCTCGATGCCTCAATATAGTTTTTAAACTGGCCTCCGTACTCGATGCGATAACCTGGGGGGAGCTTGATCTGATCGGTTTTTTCACGGGCCTCCTCGACCCAGCTTGTCACATCCCGGCCCCGTAGGTTGACCATGATTGCCGCCCGTCTCTGACCTAGCTCACGGGAAATTGAGTTCACCTTTTCCCCGACTGTAAACTCAGCGACCTGTCCGAGGGTTAAGAGTCCTCCCTCAGAGGTCCTCACCGGCAGCGATTTCATCACCTGCATGTCATTGCGGATATCCTCAGGTAACCGGACGACCACCGGATAACGCCGATTCCCGTCGATGACCACACCACTTTCCATCCCTGCCAGTGCGGTGGAAACGGCCTCATTGATTTCGGAAACGTGGACGTTATAACGTTTCATCGCTTCACGGTCGGGAGATATTTCCAACAGGGGAGCTTTACCCAGTGCGTCGAACTCCACCTCGGCAGACCCTGGCACTTTCTCAAGAATTTCGCGGACCTCTGTGGCGATCCTCTCGATTTCATCATACTGATCCCCAAAAACTTTCACGGCGATATCCGCACGCGTACCCTCCAGAATTTCATTAAACCTCATTTCGATGGGCTGGGAAAAAAGGTAAGCCTGCCCGGGAACCTGAATCCCGAGTTCTTTGCTCATCAGACCAGCCAACTCCTCTTTGCTCCGGGCTGTAGTCCACTCGTTCTGTGGCTTATAGAAAATGTAGCTATCAGAAACATTCACCCCCATGGGGTCTGTCGCCACCTCCGCGGTCCCAATGCGGCTAAAGGTATAGGTGACCTCCGGGAACTTTTTGAGCAGCACTTTTTCTGAGGCTATTTGCATTTCCACCGATTTATCCAGGCCGATGCTTGTAGTGCGGATCATGTGTGTGGCGAAAGATCCTTCATCGAGCTGGGGAATGAATTCCTTGCCCATTCGGTTCAAAATGAATAAAGATGCAATAAATAAAATGAGGGCTCCACTGACAAATATCCACCGGCGACGGAGCGCTCTGAGCAATAGTGGAGTGTATATGTTTTTAAAAAATGTGACCAGACGACTATCCCTTTCCTCGATCTTCCCGCCGAGAAAGTAAGAACACAAAACAGGCATCAAGGTCAGGGCCAGCACAAGCGCACCGACTAATGCCATCATGACGGTAATAGCCATGGGCTTGAACATTTTCCCCTCGATACCCGTCAGAGCGAGTATGGGTATGTACACCACCGTCACGATGAGCATCCCAAAAAACATCGGGCTACCCACCTCTTTGGCAGCGATGAGAACCTCATGGCAACGCTCTTTGACACTCAGGACACGCCCGAGCTCACGCTGCCGATGGGCGAGATGACGGATGATATTCTCCACCATGACTACCGCTCCATCTATAATCAGCCCAAAATCGACTGCGCCCAAGCTCATGAGATTTCCCGATATTTTCGTTTGTACCATCCCCGTGATGGCAAAGAGAAAGGAAAGTGGGATCGCCGCCGGAGCGAAACGTGAAACGCTTGTTTTTCTGAATTTCGAAGATGAGCGACTCTCGGGAGTGGATGCTTCCGCCCTTTCCTATTTGCTGGAGGAATACTACCGCCAGTTTCCCCTAGTTTGATACATTGTTAATGATTGTCCGAATTCTTAATGGAGAACTAGGAGATAACTTTCAAAGGAATTACCTTAATTTAACTTTAGAATATCATTTATATATAATGATTTATCACGGTAATTAGATTGTTTAACGTAAGATTAAATTCGCAGATTATAGTGCAATATCTTCTGTTCAAGCTCTTTAGTTATTTTTATGATGATCTTTCAGTTTAAGTGTCGGATTGCGGGAATATTTTAAAATTAATCTTTTAGGATAGGTCTGTAGATGTCCTAGGGGTAGTAGTAAATTAAAGGGGTATTACAAATAATAAAAATGAATTTATACTCACACAGCCTTCCAAATACTTCTCCCGATTACTGGGAAAAGCTGGAGATTCATCTGGATGAAGTAGCATCCTTGGCGGTACAATTTGCGGAAAAGATAGGATCATCTAGTTGGCTTCATAATGCTGGCTGGTTACATGATTTAGGGAAGGTGGCTCCAGAGTTTCAGAACTATTTACTCCGAGAAAACGGGTTCGATCCCTCGGAGACCGATGATAGTGTGGGCGGAAGGATTAACCACTCAAGTGCAGGAGCAGCATTTGCAGAGGAAAAGTTTAATTCTGGTCAACGGCTTTATGGAAGGATTCTTTCCTATATCATTGCAGGGCATCATGCCGGTTTACCGGATTGGCATCCATCTGATTCAGCAAATGCAGCACTTTTAGTCAGGCTGTCTAATGAGGGGAAAAAGAATATTGATGCGGTTCGTCACTTGATAGGATTTGTTGACAAGGAGCTAAAACCTGTCAATTCGCTTCCTTGTCATATCACCCGTAAAAATCTGCATTTTTGGATTCGCATGATGTTTTCATGTTTGGTTGATGCAGATTTTTTACGAACAGAAGCATTCATGTCGCCAGAACGTTCAGCAGAAAGGCGTAGTTCCGTGGGGCTTAATGAACTTAAAGATAAGTTTGATGGTTTCATGAGACAAAAAACGAAGTATGCTCCACAAACAAAAGTTAATCAAATCCGCAAAACAGTATTAGATTCTTGTCGTGCCGCAGGTTCACAAAAAGCGGGGCTGTTTTCCCTGACTGTGCCGACAGGAGGGGGGAAGACACTTTCGTCGATGGCATTTGCCTTGGAACACGCGACAGTCCACCAGAACAACAGGATCATATACGTTATTCCCTACACAAGTATTATTGAACAGACAGCTGCTATCCTAGGAGAAATATTCGGATCCGAGAATGTAATTGAACATCACAGTAATATTAATTCAGATAAGGAAACCCAGCAGAGTAAACTAGCATCAGAGAACTGGGATGCCCCAATTATTGTAACGACGAATGTCCAATTCTTCGAGTCTCTTTATGCCGCCAGGCCAAGCCGTTGTAGGAAACTACATAATTTACAAAATAGTATTGTGATACTTGACGAGGCTCAATTACTTCCTCCTGACTTACTTGGCCCCTGTGTGGATGCCTTGAATGAATTGACCGAAAACTATCAAGCCACAGTACTTTTTGCTACGGCGACACAACCAGCATTACCGGGAATAAGTCATGTCCGTGAGATTATTCAGGACTCCGTTAGTATTTATGAGGAGTTGAAGAGAACGGAGATTGTTTTTCCTCAAGATATGAACACGTGCAGTTCTTGGGATCAAATTGCTGGGGAACTGAGAAAAAAAATCCAAGTGCTCTGTATTGTTAATACAAGGAAGGATTGTAGGACACTCCATGGACTCATGCCCAAGGGAACCGTACATCTTTCTACGTTGATGTGTGGTGAACATCGTTCGTTCACGATTCGGAAAATTAAGGAAAATCTCAAGACTGGTCAATCCATTCGTGTCATCAGCACTCAATTAGTTGAGGCGGGTGTGGACATTGATTTTCCGGTAGTTTACCGGGCTCTGGCAGGATTGGATTCCATTGCGCAGGCTGCTGGGCGTTGTAATCGCGAAGGCAAACTCAATGATCAAGGGTCGCTAGGGCATGTTCATGTCTTTATCCCTCCTAAAAGCTCACCCCCCGGATTACTTCTTAAGGGGGAAAATGTGACACGGGAACTCTACTCCATGGGTAATATTGATGCACTTGCCCCTGATTCATACGAACGTTATTTTAAGTTATATTATTCGTCACTCAATGACACTGGGCAGGGTATCCTTAAAGATCTAATCCCCGATAACGATGAACTTGCCATCCCTTTCAGAAGTATAGCGACGAAGTTCCGTTTAATAGATGATAGTGCTCAACGTACTGTGCTCGTCCCCTACGGTAATGGCAAAGAGTTGATCCATGAACTTAAGATTACTGGTCCATATCATCAACTTCTCAGAAAATTACAACGCTTTACGATCAATCTTCCCGTCAAGTTGTTTGACAGATTCAAAGCGGCAGGCAGGATTTCTGAAGTTAATGAAGGTTTTTTTATTTGGGAAGGATGGTATGATGAGGTTACAGGAGCTGATATTTACGAGGAGGGACCTAGTGATGAAGATTGTATTGTTTAACTCAATAACCACGGAGGAATCATGAAAGGTTTTTGTCTGGAAGTATGGGGCGACTACGCCTGTTTTACCCGTCCGGAGATGAAGGTGGAACGGGTGAGTTATGATGTAATTACCCCTTCATCTGCTAGGGCTATTTTTGAAGCGATTCTGTGGAAACCTGCCATTCGCTGGAGGATACAACGCATTGATGTATTGGCTCCCATACGATGGATTTCAGTGCGTCGTAATGAGGTTGGTAGCGTGATGTCAACTCGTTCAAAAGTAGGTATCTTTATTGAAGAAGACCGTCAGCAAAGAGCTGGACTGTTCCTTCGTGATGTCAAATACCGGTTGTTTGCTGAATTTGAATTTATCCCTCCAGATAAGAGGGGAAAAGGATTAAATCCCGTTCCCGAATTTCTTCAAGGAGACATCGAAGAGAATAAGATTATTCGCCAAGATGAAACCCCGGACAAGTATGCATCCATGTTTGAGCGGCGGGCGAGGAAAGGCCAGTGTTTCAATCAGCCCTATCTCGGATGCCGTGAGTTCTCAGCTTCCTTCCGTTTGGTTGAACCGGGTAGGGAAGCATCTCAGCCTATTTCTGAAACACGCGATTTAGGGTGGATGCTTTATGATTTGGATTATTCTGATCCGATTGACCCCAAGCCCCGTTTTTTTCGGGCAGAACTCAAGAACGGTGTGATCGATCTCGATCATGTGGAGGTTAGATCGTGAGCGAACTGCACACATCCTATCCGGCACTGCTTGATCAAATTGCACATGTACATCAACAGGCCCAGGTCGGTGCGGCGGGTGCGGTTAACTCTCATCTCATTATCCGCAACTGGCTGATTGGTGCTTATCTAGTTGAATATGAGCAGAAGGGGGAAGACCGGGCGCGATATGGAGTTCAATTGCTTCAGCATGTTGCTCAGGATTTAAAAATCAGATCTGTAAATGGGTGTAGTCGCCAAATGTTGGAACGGATGCGGTTGTTCTATGTTGCGTATCCTCAAGTCTCAAAAACGATATCCTCACCGTCGGTGAGCATTTTTAATAACCCGCTTGTATACAAAGGGTTGCAAATTAGCTGTCCACCGGTGAGCAAAACCGGTTCCCCATCCGATAGGCACCCCTCACCCCTACCACCTGAGATGGTTCTTAAATTATCTTGGACGCATCTTGTCGAGCTTCTTGGAGTCGATGATTCATGGGAGAGGGCATTCTACGAGAACGAATGCCTCAAAGGAAATTGGTCGAAACGCCAACTTCAACGCCAGATTGGATCACTTCTTTACGAGCGGACGGGGCTTTCCTCGGGCAAACAGTCCTTGATTGAACATGCCAGAAATCAGGCTGCACAAGCCCCTACTCAAGTAGCCGATCTGATCCGAGATCCCTATGTTTTGGAATTCACCGGTCTTTCGGAAAGATCCCACTATCTTGAAAAGGATCTGGAGAAAGCCCTCCTCGAACATCTTCAAACTTTTCTCTTGGAACTAGGCACGGGTTTCTGTTTTGAGGCCCGCCAGAAACGGATCACTGTGGGTAACAGTCATGACTATCTGGATATGGTATTTTACCACAGGATTCTCCGTTGCCACCTACTTATTGACCTGAAAACCAGGCCATTTGAACACGGTGATGCAGGACAGATGAATTTCTATCTCAACTATTGGAAAGATCAGATGATGGGAGAGGGAGATGGACCTCCGGTTGGACTCTTGCTCTGTACAGCTCGTGACCAGACCAAGGTCGAATATTCTACTGGAGGGCTTGACCATCAGCTTTTTGTCTCTCGGTATCTGGTCGCCCTTCCTGATCCTCAAAAGCTTCAACAACTCATCGAAACAGACCGTGTTGTCTGGGAACAGCATCATACCCCTGACGTCCCTATTTCTAACAACGAGGTAAAACCATGATTCTCCAAGCCCTGAAGGAATATTATGACAGGAAAGCCGCCGACCCAGACAGTGAGATCGCCCCGATAGGGTTTGAGTGGAAGGAAATTCCCTACATTGTCGTGATTGATTCGACTGGAAAATCGGTCTCGCTGGCCTGTACATACGAAGGGACGGGTAAGCAAAGAAGGGCAAAACGATTTCTGGTGGCTCAGACAGTTAAACGAACCGCGGGTGTCGCGGGAAACTTTCTTTGGGATAATCCTGAATATGCACTTGGCATTGATCTGAAAGGAAAGCCGGATCGAGTGGTTTTGCGACATAAGGCGTTTGTTGCTCGAATCAAAGAAATGGAGACCATTGGAGATGATGGCGTCACGGCTCTTCTGACGTTTTTGGACCAACCAGACAAAAAGGTGGTCATTGAGAGGTTTGATGAAGTAGCTAAACAATTAATCGAAGAAGGATCCAATGTCTCATTCAGATTAGCTGGCGAGATGGGATTGATTTCAGATAGCCCCAAAGTCCGGGCATTCATTCAAAAATCGGCCTCAGTATCTGGAACCTCTAAGGTGTGTTGCATGGTTACAGGAGATGTTGATGATTTTCAGGAAACACACCCAGCCATCAAAGGGGTATGGGGTGCGCAGACGTCCGGTGCCAATATTGTCTCTTTCAATCAATCGGCATTTCGTTCCTTCGGTAAAGAGCAGGCTGGAAACTCACCTGTGGGCAAACAAGCTGTCTTTGCCTACACGACCGCTTTGAATGGATTGCTCCATAAGGACTCCAAACAGCGCATGCAAGTCGGAGATGCCTCGACTGTTTTTTGGGCGGAGAAAGAAACCGATTTGGAATCCCATTTTGTGGACATTTTTGGTGAAGCTGCCAAAGATAATCCTGATGCTGGCGTGAAGGCTGTTGAAGGGCTTTTCAAGGCAATCAATAATGGGGCCTATGCGGCAAGTGAATCACAGACACGCTTTTATGTTCTCGGGTTGGCACCGAATGCCGCAAGGATCTCTGTCCGGTTTTGGATTGTTGGAACGGCTGGGGAAATGGCCGGAAAAATAGCCTCCCATTTTAAAGATTTGGAAATTGACCACGGACCCAAGGATAGACCGTATTTCTCTCTTTTTAGATTGCTCGTCTCGACAGCTTCCTCGGGTAAATCGGAAAATATTTCCCCGAACCTCAGCGGCGATGTAATGAGAGCTATTTTACAAGGGCTTCCTTATCCTGAAACCCTCCTCCACGGGGTTACTCGAAGGATTCGAGCTGAAAGGGAAGTCACTCACATCCGTGCTGCCATCATCAAAGCCTGTATCAATCGAAAAACAAGATTTAACAATCCACATGAACCAGAGGAGATCAAAGTGAGTCTCGATATTAAAAATACAAACATCGGTTACCGTCTAGGGCGGCTTTTTGCTACCCTTGAGAAAATCCAGCAAGAAGCCAGTCCGGGTATCAACGCCACGATCCGCGATAAATTTTATGGGGCGGCATCGGGTTCCCCTGTTACCGTTTTCGGCAATTTAATGCGATTAAAAAACCATCACCTTGCCAAACTTGAAAACCAGGGAAGAAGAGTAAATTTGGAACGTCTCCTCGGCGAAATTATGGATGAGATCGGCGATTTCCCTGCTCATTTGCCTATTGGTGACCAAGGGCGATTTTCAATTGGTTACTACCACCAGATGCAATCGTTTTACACAAAGAAAACTGAAGAACAAAAAAAATTAAACATCAACGAAAGAATCCATGATGAATCCGATTAAAAACCGATATGACTTTGTACTTATTTTTGACGTCCTAGACGGTAATCCCAATGGCGATCCAGATGCAGGCAACTTACCCCGGCTCGACCCCGAAACAGGTTGTGGTCTGGTCACGGATGTCTGCCTGAAGCGAAAGATCAGGAACTATGTTCAAATCACCAAAGGACTCTCTTCACCATTCGATATATTTGTAAAAGAGAAGGCTGTGTTGAATAAACTCATAGATGAAGCCCATGAGCAAGAAAGTGTAAAATCTAAAGAAAAGGGTGAAAAAACAGAAGAGGCAAGAAAATGGATGTGTTCAAAATATTTTGACATCCGCACCTTTGGTGCAGTCTTGAGCACAGGAAAAAATGCTGGTCAAGTCCGCGGTCCAGTCCAGCTTACATTTGCACGATCAGTCGATCCGATTGTCACTTTGGAGCATTCGATCACTCGTATGGCTGTCGCGACCGAAGCGGAGGCTGAGAAACAAGGTGGTGACAACCGGACAATGGGACGCAAAAACACCGTTCCTTATGGTGTCTATGTCGGCCATGGGTTCATCTCGGCTCATCTTGCGGCACAAACCGGATTTACGGAAGATGATCTTAATCTTTTATGGGAAGCACTGAAAAACATGTTTGAACACGACCGCTCGGCGGCACGAGGGACAATGTCGATGCAGAAATTGGTTGTTTTTAAACATGATACAGCCCTTGGGAATGCGCCTGCGCACGAACTTTTCAAAAGGGTAAGCTTGAAAAAGAAAGATTTAGAAAAACCGGCCCGTTCCTTTGATGATTATGACTGTTCAGTAGATGAGCAGGGACTCCCATCTGGTATTACCATTGAGTCCATCTAAATAGGATTAGAAGTGCTTAAAGTCATGGAACAAGAACAATCTATTCCCCTTTCGGCACTCCAGCATCATCTTTTTTGTCCGAGGCAGTCTGCGTTAATCCATCTGGAGCGGCTCTGGCAGGAGAACCGTTTTACGATGGAGGGAAGGGTTTTACACGAGACAGCCCATGACCCTTCTGCTTCAGGAACGGATGGTAAAGGCGTTCGATTGGCGAGGGGATTATCCCTGTCTTCAACCCGGCTAGGGCTTTACGGTGTTGCTGATGTGGTGGAGTTCCATCCGGATGGGAGGGTGGTTCCTGTGGAATATAAGCGGGGTAAACCGAAGGAGCATGACGCAGACCGGATACAGCTCTGTGCCCAAGCATTTTGCCTCGAGGAAATGCTCTCGGTAGAAATTCCTTTGGGTTTTCTCTTTTATGGCCAGAACCGGAGAAGGGAGGAGGTTTCTTTGGATGGCACACTCCGGGAACACACGGAGCAAATTGCAGCAGATTTGAGGGCAATGCTTAAATCCGGGGTAACTCCCAAGGCGGTACGTGAGCCGAAATGTGATAGTTGCTCTCTGATAGACCTTTGTTTGCCGGAGGCTATGAGATACCAGAGTGTCAGGGAATACAACAACCGGCTTTTTGACCATTTAAATGAGAATGATCCATCATGAAAACACATCTCAATAGCCTTTATGTGACATTGGAAGGATCGTGGTTAACCAAAGATGGTCAAGCAGTGGATATACGTCATGAAAAACAATCAAAATTAAGGGTTCCTCTCCATAATCTCGAAAGCATTGTATGTTTGGGTTATGACATCGGGATGAGTCCCCAACTAATGGGTGCTTGTGCTGAAGCGGGTATAACGGTCTCATTTCTGTCTCCGAACGGGAAGTTTATGGCGTCAGTGCACGGGCCGACAAAGGGAAATGTCCTGCTGAGACGTCAGCAATATAGAAAAGCGGATGACGAAGAGGCTTGTCTATTGATTGCCAAGGAGAATATTGCCGCAAAAATTGCCAACGGTAGAACTGTCCTGCTTCGAGCAATACGCGACCATGGAGCCGATGATCTATTGGAACAAAAAAGTCTGGCTTTAGCCCGATCTGTGGATGAAGCCCGGAGAACCAACTCTCTGGATGCGTTGAGAGGAATCGAGGGGGATGCGGCTTCTTCTTATTTCCAAGCTTTTCCCCGGCTTATTCGCTCCGATGAACCGTCTTTTGTTTTTAAAGACAGGAACCGTCGTCCACCACTGGATCCGGTTAATGCACTGCTATCCTATCTTTACACGATTTTAGCGCATGATGCTCGTTCGGCTTGCGAATCTGTAGGGTTGGATTCATCTGTAGGATTTCTCCACCGGGATCGTCCTGGGCGCCCTTCTTTGGCTTTGGATCTCATGGAGGAGTTCAGACCTGTTTTGGCAGATCGGTTAGTGCTGTCTTTGATTAATCGGCAACAAATCAAACGCACAGACTTCAAAACAAGGGAGTCGGGTGCAGTGGAAATGTCTGATGAAACACGGAAAGCTATTCTTGCTGCTTACCAAGAAAGGAAGCGGGATGAGGTTCACCACCCATTTCTCAATGAAAAGGTAACAGTGGGTCTACTTCTTCTCTTACAAGCCCGTCTACTTGCCCGTCATATCAGGGGTGACTTGGATGCTTATCCACCTTATATCTGGAAATAATCATTTATGTATATTTTGGTCACTTATGATGTCGCCACCTCCGATGAGGGAGGTGCTCGCCGATTACGCCGTGTCGCTAAAATTTGCCTTGATTACGGTCAGCGTGTTCAAAATTCAGTTTTTGAATGTAAACTTGACCCCGCCAAGTTTATTGAACTTAAAAGTCGTCTGACATCCGAAATAAATGATAAAAAGGATAGCCTGCGCTTCTATCACCTCGGCAATAAC
Organism: Verrucomicrobiota bacterium; assembly: GCA_034440155.1. Classification (NCBI taxonomy): domain Bacteria; kingdom Pseudomonadati; phylum Verrucomicrobiota; species Verrucomicrobiota bacterium. Next base: position 18,785 of record JAWXBN010000085.1, read on the forward strand.
TGGGAACAAAGAATCGACCACATCGGAGCAAAACAATCCTATAATATTAATGGCCCGTTAATCCTTTAAATCTTTTCCGCGAACCCCTAACGATGGATATGTTCCCCTAAAGGTTCGCGCTAGGTATAAAGCATTTTCTATCAGTTCTTTGAAAACTTTATCAAGGGTATTTTAAGATATTGCCTAGCCCATAATGTCAGGTTCGCGGAATAACCCTTCTTTACTGTTGTTATTAAGTGAGTTAGTTTCTGACCGTCGCGCCCCACACGGGGCGCGTGGATTGAAACTCAATGCTGCTAGGTAAAAAACTCCGGCTGTCAGTCGCGCCCCACACGGGGCGCGTGGATTGAAACGGCAATGAGATAGACTAGACTAGTTATCCCGGGCGTCGCGCCCCACACGGGGCGCGTGGATTGAAACTATGCAGCTAAATATTGCGCTAAACTTGGAGATGTCGCGCCCCACACGGGGCGCGTGGATTGAAACTCCCCTACCCAGTTTCCCCCACCCATAGATGCAGTCGCGCCCCACACGGGGCGCGTGGATTGAAACGCGCAAGTCGCCGATGCCAATAATGCAACGGCTGTCGCGCCCCACACGGGGCGCGTGGATTGAAACACTTAATTGCATATTTTCCTTTTGTTTGGTTTAGTCGCGCCCCACACGGGGCGCGTGGATTGAAACATCAGGTTGCACATCGGGGAGCTCCGTGATGAGGTCGCGCCCCACACGGGGCGCGTGGATTGAAACGCCGTTGCGCAGGGAGTCTAAGCAACTTTCGGGGTCGCGCCCCACACGGGGCGCGTGGATTGAAACCATTTTTTTCCTTTAGAAACACCCTCTAGGTTGAGTCGCGCCCCACACGGGGCGCGTGGATTGAAACAGTAGATTTCCCAGCCTGTCCGAGATTAAGTCCGTCGCGCCCCACACGGGGCGCGTGGATTGAAACTATTTTATAGTTTTCCACTAAGACCAATGGACGTGTCGCGCCCCACACGGGGCGCGTGGATTGAAACCTCTTGCTGACTACTCCAGGCCGTAGGGGCCTCCGGTCGCGCCCCACACGGGGCGCGTGGATTGAAACTTTCTAACGACTCCTAGCTTGTTAGGAGTGAATAGTCGCGCCCCACACGGGGCGCGTGGATTGAAACGCAGCGTTACACAGGACTACACGTATCTGCGCAAGTCGCGCCCCACACGGGGCGCGTGGATTGAAACTGCACTCTCATCTTGAGCAAAGCGCCTGCCTCTAGTCGCGCCCCACACGGGGCGCGTGGATTGAAACTTTTTTCATAAGTTCCCACTGACGCTCGGCTAGTCGCGCCCCACACGGGGCGCGTGGATTGAAACGCGGGAATGGCTATTGTTAAGGGCAAAATCGTCGTCGCGCCCCACACGGGGCGCGTGGATTGAAACTGCACTCTCAGCTTGAGCAAAGCGCCTGCCTCTTGTCGCGCCCCACACGGGGCGCGTGGATTGAAACTAAAACGCGATTTCCAGGGGCCGAGGATGCCTCAATAGATAGAGCCAATAGGCACCTGCCCACCACATCGTCCGAGCCGATTCCTTAGTGGTGATCCCCTATGCACGCCCATTTTAGCGTTTCTTAATGATACAATAAATGCCTATGACAGAAAAGATCACCACTGCTGCCCAAGCGCCCACGGAGGGGAAAATACGACTGCCTTTGCCGAGGGCGAGGGAGAAATTCGTCACAAAAAAGAAGGAAATAAAGAGGATAAAAGGATAGGCGATGCCAGCGATCGGATCACGTTTGGTCACACTGGCAGCAAAAGGAATCGTAAATAAGGCGATGGCCAAACACCAAAATGGCATAGCATAACGGTAATAAAGCATCGTGAAATAGGGAGCCAAACGGGATGAACGGTAGCTTTTATTCTGAGCGATATAATCCCGGATTTCATTTGAGGTCATGCCTTCGATATCCTTGTTGTTACTGGCGAGCATCTGGCGGGGGGTCTCGATAAATTCCGAGTAATTTCGGGCAGGGATATTCTCGGCACGGGCCTCCCCTTTTTGCTCATCGAAATAAATCTCCCGGATATCATAAAGCTGCCATTCATTATTCACATAAGCCGCCTTACGGGCGTAAATTTTGCGGATATCACGGCCTTCCGCGTCCTGCTCGGTGATTTCCACGTCCTCGGCTGTGGTCCGGGTGACATTAAACATTTTGATATACCAGAAACGGAACTGGCTACCTTGGAAATATTGGACCTTGCGCCGGATCAGGTCCCCGGCGTCATTCCTCTCCCCTTGGATCAGCATCTGCCGACTCCGGTCGGTATAATCCGCCGTCGTATTCCGGTTCATCAAAAGTAATAACCCAGAAGCTGCTAAAGTCATCAGGATCATCGGGGCGGCAATCCGCTCCATGGCTATCCCGCAAGCACGCATGGCCACAATCTCATTATTTTTTGCCAGCGTGACTAAAGTGTAAATCAGGGAAACCAGCAGGGAAACCGGCACCATATACATGAGAAGATAGGGAAGATTCAAGAATAGGTATGACACCGTCTGGCCAAAAGTCAGACCGATTTTGACAATATCCTCGAGCTCACTCATCAGTATCTGAATGGTGAACATAAAGATCATGGCCGCTAAAACCATCAACCAACTCATGCAGAACTCGCGTAATACGTGAAAATCCAATATCTGGGGCCGCCAATAAACCCAAGCTTTCCGGCTGGAATCAGGTTTTAAGTGTAACCACCGGTCAATCTTCGAGGCCGATTGTCCGGACTCCCCTCTGGAAAGGGCCTCCGGGACATCCTCCCCGATATCTCTATGCTCGTTGTTATGATCCATAATTCATCGACAGGAAAGCATACAACCTGATTTAGTCCTTTCCGACAACGTTAAAAAGAAACTGACAGAACCGGATTTTCTGTTGTAATTTGTATTCTTAAAACTATGAGTCCATCCCTTGAATCCCAGTTGAACGAAAGTATCGAAGTCCAAAGCTCCCTGAGCAATTTGCTCCCCGTCATCCAAAAAGCCTCTGAAACAGTACTCTCCTGCCTCTTGGGCGGCGGGAAAATCCTGTCCTGTGGCAATGGGGGCAGTGCCGCTGATGCCCAACACCTGACCGAGGAATTCATCGGGCGTTACCGCTCAAACCGCATTCCCCTGCCGGCTGTGGCTTTGACTGCCGATACTCAGGCGATTACTTGTATCGCTAATGATTTTGGCTGGGAAGAAATTTTCTCCCGCCAGGTCCGCGGCCTCGGGCGCAAAGGGGATATCTTGGTGGCTTTCAGTACGAGCGGGAATTCAGAAAATGTCATCCGTGCCTTAAATGCAGCCAAGGAGCTCGGTGTCATAACGATAAACCTTTCTGGAAAAAACGGCGGTAAATCAAAAGGTTTGGCCGATATTGAGATCATTATTCCGAGCCAAAACACAGCTCGAATACAAGAAGCCCACACATTTATCCTCCACTGCATCCTTGAGCACGTCGAAAGCCATTATGCGTAAGTCGCTTTTTTTATTCATTCCAGTCTTGGCCAGCGTACTTTTATGGACGGCTTGTTCAAAAAAGACTGAGCCCGGAACGGTTCAAAATCCGGAAAAACCAGCCGTGAACGAATCCTCCTCGATTCCATCTGGGTCACCCACAAATACTTTCGAGCAAATTGCGACGAATAATGTGGCCGATTCCTCGGTAGAGGAAAAACTCTCTGCACCTGCGGTTACAAATAGCGTTTCGACAAATAACACATTCCACCTCATGGATCGCTGGCAACCTGACATCCCCCCTAATGATATTTCGGGTGCACCCGTATTTATCACAAATCGTTTTGCCAGCACCATTACCTCCAGCCCAAATATTAAAATCGAGAAGTTCAGGGACATGTGGGCAAAAGGGGCCTCCATTGAACAAGCCGAATCACTGGTTATCGAACAAACCAATAGAATGAACCCCTCAATCCCGAAAGAGGAGATCAAGACCCCGGCAGGAACCTCTGGGGCAAAAACAGCCGAGGATCAGGAAAAAGAACTCCTTGAGAAAATGAAAAACCCGGACATGACACTGGCGATGATTCCAAAAATGGCCACTCAAGGCGAGACTTCAATCTCCGAAACGATGAAAGCCCGTAGTGATGCAAAGCCCACGATCACCATCCTCTGCTACCATCAATTTGACAGTGCCGGACCCTACTCGATGAAAACCGAGGAATTCCGCCAAAACCTACAGGAGATCAAAGCCCGGGGATTTACGGTTATTCCTATGTCCCACGTGGTTGAATACTATCATGGCAAAAGGGATCAACTCCCTGAAAAATCCTTGGTCATCACGATTGATGACGGCTACCGCTCTGTTTACCTGCATGCTTATCCCCTCTTAAAAGAGTACGGATTTCCTTGGGTTTTTTATATTTATTCCGATTTTGTGAATAGTGGAGCTGGCTCTGTCACTTGGGAGCAACTCAAGGAAATGTCAAAAAACGGTATGGAACTCGGCAGCCACTCGAAAAGCCACCCTTTCTTACCTAAAAAAGGAGGCAAAAACCAAGAGCAATACGACGCATGGTTGGATGCCGAAATCGTCCAATCCCGGAAAGTCATCGAGGAAAAAACCGGGGTGCCGGTCCAAACATTTGCTTATCCCTACGGGGCCTTTGACAAATATGTGCGCGCAAAAACCATCCAAGCCGGTTATGAAGGCATCGTGACTGTCGTCCACGCCAATAATTTCACCCATTCTGACCCGATGGAGCTGAACCGTTTTGTGATGACTAAAGGTTATTCGATCACCCAGGCATTAAATGCCGCTGATAAAAACTTAGCCTTGCCATTGGCCAATCTTGAACCCTCCTTGGGGAGTCATCTACCCACTGCCCCCCAAATCATATCGGCCACGCTGCCCAGTGGATATACGACAAATGCCACCAATATCTCGATGACCATCGGGGGAAATAATATTAACGGATTCAACTACGATCCTGCGACCCAGACACTCACCCTGACTAATCTACCCCCGGGACTCAAAGACAAAGTCATCCTTAAAGTGACAGCTAAAAACGACCAGACCGGCCAAAAACAGACCGGCACTTGGTATTTTAATGTCCTCGCCCAAAATCCAGCATCTGTCAAACCAGCCGAACCCGTAGGAGCCAGCCCTGAAAGCCCTCCTACCACTCCCCACCAGCAATGATTCCCCATAATCAACGATGTGTATGTCCAAGGAGCATTCTTGTTCTTTGTCTATTTCTATCACTCACCGTGACTGAGCTTTTCGGCTCAGCCGTACTCCAACAAAAGATCATCGACCAGTTCAATAAATCAGCGACCATCCTCAACCAACAAACTTACCAGGACTTCGAGCAAATTGCTTCACAGACAACAGACGATCAAGCCCTTGTCGCACACCGGATGTCTGGATATCTGGAGGAAGCCCTCAAACTCCAGTCTGAATCCAAAAAATCCATCATTCCCTCAAGGCTCCAAGGGCTTTTCTGGTATTGTTACCGGGCGGGCCAATACGACATCACCTCAGGCATTTATAAAATACTGACAACACGTTATCCTGAACAATCTTTACCCGCCGATCTCAGCCGTGCGGCTGCGGATTCGAGTAAAAGAATCGCCTCCTCAAAAGCCCTGATCCCCCAGATCGCCGGGGCTCAAAAATCTGGAAATCTCGGGCTCATGCGTTCCCTTATTGAGCAAGCCGAACAGATCAATCCTAATTCACCAGAAATCATGGCTTGGCGGGAAAAACTCTTCAGTTCAACAGCGACCGCCCAAAATATCCTGAATGAAATGCAACAAGCCTACAATGACCAGAATTATGCCGTATTACCCTCCTTATTGGAAAAAATGAAAGCCGAAAGCACTAAAACCCCCGGAACCGATTCTTTTGTAACAGAGGCCGCCGGACTTATCGCTTTATCGAATAAAAATCTCAAATCAGCGGACTCTCTCGTTCAAAAAGCTCTAGAGGCACAGAATAAGGGGTTCACCATCGACGCTGCCCAGATGGCATCAGAAGCATTAAAACTCTCAAAACAAAATGCCCAAGCAAACGATCTCCTTAATCAATGGGGGCAACAACTCCGAGCCTTTCAGGAAATTGAAGCCCAGATCAAAGACTGCTTAAATAAAAATGATTATGCGGGGGCATGCAGTCTCTATAAGGAACTCTCCACCACCCCCTCCTCACAATCCTCTGAATTCATCAAAAAACACAAAGAATATGAAAGTATATCCCATGAACAAATCGATCAGGTTAAGGCAATTGCCATCCTGCTGGATCAAGGTCGTTTTGCCGAAGTCCTGCCCGGTATTAAAAAATGGGCTCCTGTCGTACAGAAAAAAGAAGTGGGCGTGACTGTCGGACGGGAGCTCGAAAAACAAAAAAAATATGAACTGGCCATGAAATATTACGAGCTCAGTGAGGATACTTACATGATTAACCGTGCCCGTGATTTGGTGGCCAAGGAAAGCTCGAAATTCGATGCGAAGTCCCTCTTGGATAGGTACAAAAAAAGCATTCTAAAAATCTCTACGGTCACTAATGAAACCACCGGCGCAGCAAAAATGGGAACAGGCTTCATGATCTCGGCCAACGGATATATCCTGACAAACTGGCATGTCATTGACGGAGGCAAAAAGATCTCGGTCATCATTGATAAGGACCAGCAACAATTTAAGGCAACATTGATTCCAGAAGGTTCCTCCAAAGAACACGATATTGCCCTTCTCAAAGTGGATGGACTACAGGGTGAACCCTTAAGATTTGGTAACTCCGATGCTGTCGAGATTGGCGATAAGGTATTCACCATTGGTAACCCTTTGTTGACAACAAACGTCATTACAGAAGGAACATTATCAAGCAGGCAAACGGGAATTGAAGGTTTTAAAAATACCCTCATCCTCGTGGCCGGCATACCTGCTGATCACGGAAATAGTGGGGGTCCTATATTTAATGAATTTGGTGAAGTCATTGGCATTCTTATGGGCGGAGCGGAAGACACGCGGATCAGCCTGGGAATCGATATTCGTAATATTTCAGAAAAGATCGCCCCCTATATCAGGCAATAAAAAATCCGGCTATTTTTTAGTAATAGCCGGATTAAACTGGTTTATCAGATTGCTTATTGGAGGGATTTTATTCCCCGCAACCGCCGTCTTTATACAGGCAACCGGGATTAACACAACGTTTACATTTACCGTCGCTGATAAAGGTCAGTTGGCTGCATTTCGGGCAGATATTGGCTGATCCAGCGGTACGGAAATTCATACGCCCACCACTCCCACCAGCCCCAGGCAACTTTGTTTTATTCACAATGGTCTCAACCCCGAGTGCAAGAGATTCGTTTACATCAATTTGCTCTTTGAGGGTCCGCGGAGGCATCGCAACGGAAGGGAGCTCCAGCTGGTTATTAAGCGGACGCAGGCAGCGGTCCGGACCCGGGAAGAGGTAATCCATTATTTTCATGATCAAGTCGATGACGCTGGAGCACGAGTTAATCGCGGCACGCCCATCCTCACTGTCATCCTCGACAACGACAAACCCACTGGGCTCGAATGTCATATACCGGAAGTCATGCAAGACATCATCCAGTGCGATCCCATATTGAAGCTGGATCGAGATGGCTTTACAAAAAGCATCCAAGACACCATTCGCATAGGTCCCTTGCTGTCCGATACGTCCAAAAATCTCACCGCACCGCCCATCAGGATAGACCCCGACACTGATATAGCCTTTGTGTGCACCGGCAAGGCTGAATTTAATTGTTTGCCCCATACGACGACCCGGTAATTTGCGGCGGATCGGCCCGGCGAATTTTTGGCGTTCAATATCCAGGATACTCTCGGCGGAAATGAGCAATTGTTTATAAACGGTCTGCGGGTCGTGGCGCCGGCCTTCCGGAGTGTCGACTTGATAAACGCTATTAGCTTTGGATTCCGCACGGAAAAGGGCGATACATTTGATACCCATATTATGGCAGATGATGAAACTGCGTTCGATATCATCAACCGTGGCACTGTTCGGCAAATTGCATGTCTTTGAGCTGGCACCACTGATAAAGGGCTGGACAGCCCCGAGCATCCGCAAGTGGCCTTCGACTGAGATATAACGTTGCCCATCACCATTCGTGGCGGAACAATCGAAAGTGGCCAAGTGCTCGGGGGCGAGCCAAGGCACATCCTCAAGATGGCTCTTTCCATTAAGGACGAGTTTTTGCTCATCAGTGATATCCGGGTCGTAAGGATTCTGGCGGAGTTTCCATGCGACTTTTTTCACATAATCGACGGAATGTGTCTCGCTCATTGGATCATCATTGAGTCCTGAATCACTTTTTAAGAGCAGGCTCTGGAGTGCAATCCTCACTGGGCCGGCGTGGCCGACTTTCGTGGTGGACAAGTGGGCGAGGGCTTCGGTCTCGTCATTAGTACAGGCAGTAAGCAATCCATCGAGCCCGGCACATTCAAAGGCCGCTTCACGGACTTGGAACTCAGAGTAACCAAGCTGGTGAAGTCCTTCAAGGGCCAAGCGGTTAAACATCTTGATATGTCCGCCACCACTTAATTGTTTGAATTTAACCAGTGTATAATCAGGCTCGATCGAGGTGGTCCCTTCATCATAACAACCCAATGGTGCCGAGATGGTCCCTGTCGGGGCCATGACCGTAGTAAAGCTATTACGGAAGACCTGTCCGGGCACACAGACCTCGCGCCAAGTTTGGTGCGCCATGTCACGGACGGTAGAGAATCCTGCGATCAGGGACTGGTTGATTTTCGACGGATCCACAAAAACGCGGCGGAAGGCATTTAATGCATCTAACCCATTTAACCCTTGCACCGTCGGGAGAAGGGCTTGGGAACGGTTATACAAATCGTGGATCTTGGCATTCAAGAAATCATCTTCTTTACCCGGCAGGTCGGTAGATAATTCCTGAACGACACGATGGAGGTTAAGGACTTGGCGCAGGCTGCCTTGTGTCTCGTCAAAGGCGATGTAGCCACCGAGTTCAGCACCGAGCTCGGCACTGACTTTAAAGCTTGTTGACGTCAGGAGGCTGGTGAGCTGCGAACAAATCCAACGCCCCTCATCACTATCATAAGGAATCCCCATGGCCATGAGGAGTCCCCCGGTATTAGCAAATCCAAGACCCGTCGTGCGGTAATGGCGTGTGCCCACAGCGATTTCAGGAATCGGGAATCCGCCACACTGGATATTCAAGTCCGCACAAATCATCGCCAACCGAGAAGCGTGGGCGAGACCTTTGGCATCAAAGGTATGGGTATCCATATCGATGAAACGGAAAACATTAAAGCTCGCCAGGTTACAGGAGGTATTATTGAGATGGAGATATTCGGAGCAAGGATTGCTTGTGGTAATGTCCCCGTGTTCCTTGACTGGGTTCCAGAGATTGATCCAGTCATTATTATGCTGTCCGGGCTCCCCGTTACCCCAGACATTTTCGGCCATTTCACGGAGCAATTTGCGCGCAGGGAATGTCTCGTGGATATGGTCGGGTTTGCTCACCCAGCGGGTGTGGTAATTCTCATCCGCGTAAAAGGCGCGCCAGAAATCCCCTTTCAAGGAAACGGAGTGATTGGCATTTTGATGGGCAAGGGTCTCACCATACAATAAACCGTCCATGTGTTTGGAATACTCGATTTGATTGGTCACCGGCACGGCGGCAAGCATTTTATCCACGAGTTTCGAGGCGGCACTATGATCACGGTTCTGCGCGGCTAGTTTACGCAGCCCGACAGTGACATTATGTTCACGCAAGACGATTTTAGCAAATTCCTCCTGGTCATTTTTCACACGGATAAAACGAAAAATATCAGGATGATCACCGAAAAGAAGGACCATGCGGGCGGCACGGCGTGTTTTCCCACCGCTTTTGATGGCTCCAGCCATACGATCCCAGCCTTTATCAAATGAAACTGGACCGGAGGAATGCCCTTTGCCAGTGATGGGCTCGACAGAACTGCGCAAGGTGGAGACATTCACCCCGATACCTGAACCGGAGGCAAATACGCGACCTTCAGTCTTCAAATGCTCAAGGATACTTTCCATATTGTCTTTGACTTCTAACAAGAAACAGGCACTGCATTGTGGGTGCGCCATGGTATTGGTCTCGGCAGCAGAGATCTCGACTTTTCCTCCAACGGGACGTTCAACCGAAAAGTAAGCCTTGGCTCCCCTTTGGGCTTTTTCACGAAGGTCTGCACGACCCCAACGCCATTGCTCGTAATGACCGATATTGAACCATACCGGGGAGTTTGGAGCCCAAATTTGTTTTACCAACATCGCTTTGAGTTCATCATTAAAAATCTCGGCATCCTTCAAAGTCGCCAAATACCCTTCACTCCATGCCCACACGGTATACGTATTGGCGATCCGGTCAAAAGGTTGGCGAAGGCTTTCCTCATATTCCGCTGTGCCGGGCTTACTTCCATAAAGATATTTATCCGATGTGATCAAAACTGCATTTTGGTCCCAATGGGCGGGACATTCCACATTATCGCGTTTAAAACGCACTTTACCGGTCTCAAAATCCTTAATCTCCAGGTTTGTTTTCCTCCATTGGATAGCAAGATAAGGATGGAGTTCATTATTACTGAAATAACGGCCAATATTAAGTCCTCCGCCTACTTTTTTGCGGGGAGGCAATAATATCTTCTGTCCATCTCTTAAAAGCAACTCAGCCTCGACGCTTTTTACGGAAGGCTCATCTTGTTTTGATTCGGTGGGTTCTATAACCTCTGATTCTTTGGAAGAGGCCTGTTTTTTGGTTCCTTTTGCAGGAGTATCAAGAGTTGCTGGAGGGACGGACATTTTATTTCTACCTCTGTTTTAATGTTTAACGATTGTTTTTATGTCTCTAGACTTTTTAAAGTTTTAAAATTAAAAATTGACGTTTGGTTTTTATGTGTTTTTCGTAAAAAATACCCTGCTAATTGTGTCTGCAGGGATAACGACCTACTATATATAGAAGTCGTACCGACTTATGCAAGTGGTTTTTTTCTAATTTTTTAAGCCTCTTTGCCACCTAAAAACAGAGGGTTTCTCTTAATACCAAAAGAAAAGACCTCCCTTAAATTCTTAAAATAGTGAGGGCAGGGTGTGTTCCTTTGATGATATTACAAAATAAAATCGCAGGATTCAAAAAAATTTGTCATACTAAACCATTCCTTGATGATATCTATGATTTTTCTAGCCTATTATATTCACGATTTAAATCCTGTGATTTTCCATATCTATGGTCCTGCGGCAGTTCGTTGGTATGGATTGGCCTATCTGAGTGGATTTATCACTGCATTTTTCCTCCTTAAATACCTCATCCGGAAAAATAAGCTTCACATGCCAGAGAAAATCCTAGCAGATTTCATCATGTGGGCCGCCTTTTTAGGAGTCATGGCGGGGGGCCGGATCGGTTATATTCTGCTTTATGATTTTAATTATTTTATCCATCACCCGGTGATGCTTTTAGAGATATGGCATGGGGGAATGTCCAGTCACGGGGGGATGGCGGGAGTGATCCTGGTGATGATCTGGTTTGCGCGTAAACACAAGTTATCCTTTTGGAATATTGCCGATAATATGGCCTGTGTTGTCCCTGTGGGGTTATTTTTCGGAAGACTGGCGAATTTTATTAACGGTGAGCTTTACGGCAAAATCACTAATATCCCTTGGGCGGTCATTTTCAAGGATGCCAACGGGTCTTTGACCGATCCACGCCATCCCTCGCAACTCTATGAAGCGGCAGGTGAAGGCCTGCTTCTTTTTACCATCCTTTGGCTTTTACGATTCACCAAATATTCAATTCCTGATGGACGTTTAAGTGGTTTTTTCCTGGTTGCTTACGGTGTCATCCGTATTTTTGTCGAGATTTTCAGGGAGCCGGATGCCGATTTAATCCTTGGATTGAGCCGCGGCCAATTCTATTCTCTTTTCTGCGTTCTAGCAGGATTGGGCATTCTATTACTCCGTCGCCCCAAAAGAAGCTAAAAAACATTCGCAAAAAGGGATTGCCTGCCTGTTGACAACTGATAGCCTAAGGTCGATATGAAATTCATCGCATTAACAGTTGTTGCCTCTTTGGCAGTATTATTCGTCGGTTGCTCTTCCACACCGAAAACAACCTCGAGTAATAACACAGTCGTTCACGAAATGAGCGGCTCGAAATAGTCAGTCTTTTTCTTGATTTTTTAATTAAGGAAGAAACCAATCTCAAAGCTTACCATAGTAATCTTATGGTAAGCTTTTTTTATTCCCCTATCACATCCAAGAGCATGATCCCATCCCTGGATCTACCGGAATAGCCCCTAAAATCTTGATAAGGTAAAAGAGTAAATGATAGGCAGAGAAATCAATGAGAACAAGGTGGTAACCAATACCAATGCCGATGCGAGCGGGGCATCACACCCGTATTTACGCGCAAAAACTACCATAAAAAGGGAAGAAGGCATAGCCGCTACCATCACTAAAACACCGCACCACATGGGATCAACCGCCAAAAACATCCCTGTCTGACGTATGAACAAGGGCTGGAGAAGCACTTTGATCAAGACAACAACAATGGCCGCACCTGCGATGATTTTCCTATTCACTGGAGAAAAGACAAATCCTGCAAGCATAGCAGCAGCAATCGCTGTAATGACCGTCCAGAATAGATAGAAACAATTAATCATTCCTGAAACCGGCACTATTTTTTGTGGTAAACCGGCTAATTGGGCCAGTCCACCCAGAAGGAATGCGAGAAAGATGGGGGAATAAAGGAATTTGAGGAGTTCATTAAAAACAACTTTTTTACCTTGTTTCTGGTTTCCAAAAACAATCGCAACGGGAATACTTAACACCAGAACCACAATAGAAATACCCAACCCCATACTGATAATCGCCTCCGTAAAGGCACTCCATTGCCCTGAGTAAAGACTTGAGACAAGAGCGAATCCAGTAATCGAGGCCGCCCCACCCCCGGAACACAGAATCAGGGACCCCGTGCTGGCAGCATTGAGTTTTAACACTTTTTCCGCCACCAGATAAGCAATCATCCCCCCGAAAATGGCGGTGGCATAAACCAAAAGAGGGGCAAACATAAGATTCAAGATCACCGGCGAAATCAATAAACCCAGAAAGACAGATACAGGAAGAGCCACTTTCATGAGTATGTCCGTCAAACATTTCTCATTGTCCTGTGATATCAGAGATTTCTTTTTTAAATAAAAAGCTAAACCGTAGAGGCCGAGTAATACAATTTCGGTTTTAAAAACACTCCAGATCGTATCCATGCCCATAATTTGACAAATTTCTCCGGACAAACCAAGATTAAAATGGATAAGCGATAAAACTCATTATTCAGTTTCCCTCGGCTGAGTAGAAAGCCCTTGACGGGGCAAGAAATTGCAGGTGTATTCAATCGTCTAAATTTCAGCGAGAGGAGATTCCATGAGCAAAATCGCAAAACTTGAATACGATGGCAAAATTCAAGAATTATCAGTGATCGAAGGTACCGAGAAAGAGCTCGGGGTCGATGTTAGCCAACTCCGCGCCCAAACAGGACTGGTTTGTCTGGACGAAGGGTTTGGTAACACAGCCTCTTGTAAGAGTGAAATCACCTTTATTGATGGTGACAAGGGGATTTTACGATACAGAGGCATTCCCATCGAGGAAATGGCTGAAAATTCCTCATTTATTGAAACTGCCTACCTCTTAATCTGGGGCCATCTCCCTTCACGTGAGGAATTACGCGGCTTTTCAAACCACCTCATGGATGAGTCAATGATCCATGAAAATATGAAATTTCTTTTCGAGGGATTCCCCTCCACAGCTCATCCCATGGCCATCCTTTCAGCGATGATTAATGCCATGGGCTGCTTTGAACCGGTCGGTGAAGTCCTTGACGCCAAACAATTTGAACGTGCCACAGCCGCCCTTTTGGCAAAAGTCTGTACAATTGCCGCGTGCTCCTACCGAAAATCCCGAGGACTACCCTTTAATTATCCAAATCCGGCATTCAAGTACGCGGCCAATTTCCTGCATATGATGTTTTCCATGCCCCACAAGGAATACGTTCCTGAGCCCGAAGCCGCCCATGCACTGGACATGCTCCTTTTACTGCATGCCGACCACGAGCAAAATTGCTCCACATCCACAGTCCGGATGGTGGCCTCCAGCCGTGCCAATATCTATGCCAGTACAGCCGCCGGGGTTTGCGCCCTCTGGGGTTCCCGTCATGGCGGAGCTAACCAAGCTGTCTTGGAAATGCTCGAGCAAATCCACAAGGAAGGTGATGACGGCTCGAAGTTTATTAATGCCGCAAAAGATAAAAATAGCGGCCGCCGTTTAATGGGTTTTGGCCACCGGGTTTACCGGAATTACGATCCCCGCGCCAAAATCATTAAAAGAGCTTGCGATAATTTACTCAAAAAGATGGGAATCTCTGATCCCCTTTTGGACATTGCCCGCAAGCTTGAAGAAGTCGCCATTCATGATCCCTACTTTGTTGAGCGGAAACTTTATCCTAATGTCGATTTCTACAGCGGGATTATCCTCCGAGCCCTCGGGATTCCCACCCAAATGTTTACGGTTATGTTCTCCATCGGGCGCATGCCTGGTTGGATCGCCCAATACAAGGAAATCTCTGACGACCTGAGCAACCGGATCGCACGGCCGAGACAGATTTACATCGGCAAGGAGCTGAACCATTTCCTGCCAATAGAAGAACGGGGTTAATCCCCCCCCTCGATGGTTATTCCATTTTGACCGGCACTCCCGGTAACGGGAATTATTTTCTTTTTGACACAGGATACCTATGCCCGATATCAGTGAATACGTTGTCAAATACGACGCCCAGAAATGTTTGATCGAATCCCAGAGTCGCTTTCTTTTAGACTGCTACAAAAAGCTCACGGGGCATCACTTGATCGAGATTGAAGAAACTGCGAGTCCTACACAAATTGCCCAGGCTGTTTTTTTCGCTCCATTTGCGATCCTGTCCGGGGGTAATGAATCAGATCAAATACTTAATTACGCGAATCTCAAAGCCTTGCAGCTTTGGGAAATGGAATGGACGGAGATTACCCGTACCCCCTCCCGACTGACGGCTGAACCCCTCCATCGAGATGAAAGGGCCCGATTTTTAGAAAAAGTTCGAGTCGAAGGTTATATCAGCGACTACCAAGGCATCCGCATTTCAAAAAACAAACGCCGGTTCAGGATTGAAGAGGCCACAGTGTGGAATCTTGTGTGCCCCGATGATGGAGAATTCCTCGGCCAAGCGGCAACATTTTCACGATACACTTACCTGTGATTTATGTCTCATTTTCGGTTTTTAATCCCGCCTTCTTTGCTGGCGGTGGTTTTTGAATTCCGTAGAAAAAATATTATTTTCGGGTTAGCGCAGGCATCAAAACTGCTTTATACTACAATCATGGGACAACTGACAAAATCCAATCTCTCGACATTATTGAGGGACGAAGACCCGGCAATCGTCACCTTAATGCGCCAGCAGCTCTATGAACTAGGGACAAACGACATTGAGTCTCTGGAGAAACTCCTCCACTGTGATGATGCTGTGGTATCCCGTCATATCCAAGAGGTGCTCGACGAGGTATTAATCGAGCAAAACGAACAGGATTTCCTCCTGTATTGTCATTCATTCAGCGAAGACGGCGACATGGAGGAGGCCGCTTGGCGCTTGGCCGCAGTCTGTTATCCGAGGGTAAATTATGAAGCCGGGAAAAGGACATTGGATGAGTGGGCCGAGAAGTTACGCTTGCGCCTGACGAACCCGGACAATGCGATTAAAGGCATTAATGATATTGCCGCTTTTGTTACTTATGAACTTGGATTCCATCCAAACGACTCGACCTATTACGACACGGAAAATAGTTTTATCAACCGTGTTATTGAGACGAGGACAGGCATCCCCATTACCCTTTCCCTGATCTATCTTTTCCTTGGAAAACGGCTGGACCTGCCTATTCACGGGATCGGCCTGCCCGGACGCTTTATCTGCGCTTGGGATAATGTCCTTTTCGACCCATTCAATAAAGGACAAATCCTCTCCAAGGATGATTGTATCCGGATGCTCGAAGACATGGGTATTTCATTCCAGGAAGGTTTTCTTTCCGTCACCCCTTCAAAGGCCATTCTCATGCGGATGATCCATAACCTCGTCAATATCTACGCCTCCGAGAACAATACTGACATGCAACAAAAAATGATTAATTTCATCGTCGCATTACAGACTTAACTCGACGGCTTCTTCGGTCGAGAGACTCAACTCCGAAGTCGACCGTTTCTTGCAGAAGCAATAGCGGGGAAAATAATAATACGCATTAGCTCGCCTCTGGCAGACATTGCCGAAGACGACGTGTAGGTCACCCATTGAAAACGGTATCCTTTCCATCCCTGGGGAGAAGGAAGTCAAAGTCAGTTGATTCAAGGCTCTTGAAACAGAATAAAAACTTCAGCTAGTGCAAATTGCACCGGCTTTTTTTCTGACGATCACAAAAAGACCCGCTCCATCGAGACAGTTTTCCCAAAAACTTTTTGCCCCCAGGCTGTTTGTACTGTAGTTATAGACAAAACCCCCTTTTATGATTTCTTTTATCCCCCCATCTTTTCAAAACAAATTGTTCCTGATTTTTTCGATTACCCTGCTCTTGAGCCTTCCTGCCCAGGCCATTTGGCCCTTCCCGGATTCTTCTGAAAAGGCGAACCCTCCCAAAAAACAAGCGCCCCCGGCTATTACAGAGTCGATGACACCACTATCCTCCACACCCGAAGGTGGAAAACAACAGTTAGGAACAAGCTTCTCCGGTGTCGTGGATTTAGCGGGTAAAAGTGTGGTCAATATCCAGACGCTCTCAACCGGCAAAAAAAAATCCCCGGTCAAAAAACATCCCTCGTTGGATGACGAGTTTATGAAACGCTTTTTTAACAAGCCAAATAGCCCACTGGACAAACCGGAAGGGCGACG
The DNA here is from genome assembly GCA_034440155.1 of Verrucomicrobiota bacterium. NCBI lineage: Bacteria > Pseudomonadati > Verrucomicrobiota > Verrucomicrobiota bacterium. The sequence continues at coordinate 35,761 of JAWXBN010000085.1, forward strand.
GATCCACAGCCTCGGATCGGGTATTATTGTTTCGCCGGAAGGTTATATCCTGACGAATAATCATGTCATTGACGGGGCCGACGAAATCAAAATCACCCTCAAAGATGATAAGACTGAGTACAAGGCAAAACTCATTGGGACCGATCCAAAGACTGATATTGCCCTCTTGAAAATCGATGCCAAAGACCTTCCTTCCATTGAGTTCGGTAATAGCGACCTCCTCCGAGTCGGTGATATCGTCCTGGCGATCGGAAATCCCTTTGGTTTGGGGCAGACAGTCACCATGGGTATTATTAGTGCTACCGGGCGCAGCGGCATCGGGGTATCCGACCTCGAGAATTTCATCCAGACGGATGCCTCCATCAATCAAGGTAATAGCGGCGGAGCCCTCGTAAATACCTCTGGCGAACTCATCGGGATCAATAATGCCATTTTCAGCCAGAGCGGCGGAAATATCGGGATCGGATTTGCCGTCCCTGTGAATATGGCCAAAAACATCATGGAGCTGCTGATCAAAGACGGTAAAGTCACCCGGGGATACTTAGGAGTCGTCATTCAACCGGTGACACCGAAAATCGCCGAGTTCTTTAAACTCCCTGATAGCACCGGAGCACTGGTGGGGGATGTCACGAGTGGCAGCGGGGCAGAAGCTGCCGGGATTAAACGCGGTGACGTCATTATCGAGCTCGATGGCCGGAAAATAAAAGATTCCAAAGAGTTACAGCTCCTTGTTTCCCAAAATGCCCCCGGGAAAAAAGTCTCGATCAAAGCCATTCGCGACGGCAAACCCCGTATCTTTTCGGTATCACTCAAGATTTTACCCGACAAAAAAACCGACGGATCCGGGATCAATCCGGCTGAAATCCCCAAGAAAAACCTTTTTGAAGGAGTGGAAATCGGAAATATTGACGCCCCACTCCGTACCCAGTTCAATCTCCCGGGTAATTTATCCGGGGCCTTCGTCACCAATGTCGATCCGGAAAGTGCCGCAGCAGAAGCCGGGCTCCATCCCGGGGATATCATCCAAGAGATCAATCGGGTTAAAATCAGTGACGCCACATCCGCTTATCAAGCTAAACAAAATGTCAAAGATAAATCCTCCGTGGTTGTCTTGTGGAACGATGGCACAACCAGATATATCGTCATCGAAGAGTAATTTCCCCACCCGACTCACCTGGATATTAAGGCCCCATCTAATGAGGGCATCCGCTTCGGTCATTAATATTTAAAATTCAGGCTTGGCGAATGGGGCAATTTGCGTGTGAATAATCGGCCTATGTTATCAGCTGGAATCGTTGGTTTGCCGAATGTGGGAAAATCCACATTATTTAATGCCCTCACCCGCTCGCGTAAAGCTGAGTCGGCCAATTACCCTTTTTGCACGATCGACCCGAATGTCGGGGTCGTCACAGTGCCCGATCCCCGTCTGGAGCAACTTGCTAAAATCGAGAACTCTCAAAAGATTGTCCCCGCGGCCATTGAATTTGTCGATATCGCCGGTTTGGTCAAAGGGGCGGCCCAAGGCGAAGGGCTGGGCAACCAATTCCTCGCCGCCATCCGAGAAGTCCATGCCATTACCCAGGTCGTGCGCTGTTTCGATGATGAAAATATCCACCATGTCAACGGTTCTGTCGACCCGGTCCGCGATATCGAGGTGATTAATACCGAGCTCATCCTCTCCGACCTTGCCGGTATCCAAAAGCGGAGGGAAAAAACAATCAAGCTCGCCCGTGGAAATAATAAGGAAGCAATTGCAGAGCTCGCTGTCCTGGAAAAACTTGAGCCTTACCTCGACTCGGGTAAACCCGCCCATACCATCCAGCTCTCCGATGATGAGAAAATCATCATGAAATCATTTTTCCTCCTCAGCGGTAAACCGACCATCTTTGCCTGTAACGTGGCCGAAGGAGACCTCGCAAAGGGAGACGAGAATCCTTACGTCCAGAAAGTCCGTGAATACGTCAAAACCCATCTCGACACGGAAGCCGTCGTCATCAGCGCCCAGATCGAAAGCGAACTCATCGACCTCAGCCCTGAAGAAGCCGCCGCTTACCTCAAAGACCTCGGGGTGGAAGAGTCCGGCGTCGGCGCCTTGATCCGTGCTGCATACAAATTACTCGGCCTCCAGACATACTTCACTCTCGGGCCAAAAGAAACACATGCCTGGACCATCCGCGTCGGGGCTAAAGCACCGGAAGCCGCTGGCGTCATCCATACCGATTTTGAACGTGGCTACATCGCTGCCGAATGCACGGCATGTAGTGATTTGCTCTCACTGGGCTCATTCACCAAGGCCAAGGAAGCCGGCAAACTCCGCCTCGAAGGCAAGGAATACACCGTTAAAGACGGTGATGTCATGGAGTTCCGCTTTAATGTATCCAAATAAAGCATGAGCGAACCGGTTTTCACTGCTTACACTTCCTCGGCACGGGATCGCCTGCTGCCGTTAGTGAAAATGTTTTATGCTCACGAGCAAGTTGTTTTTGATGAGAAAATCATTTTCTCGGTATTAGAGGAATTAGCCGCTCCTCATCCCCCGGGCTTCCTTTATTTTATCGAGCAGGACGGGAAAACAGCCGGATACCTTTTGGTGACATCATGCTTTAGTATGGAGTTTGGGGGCCGCTTTCTTTTACTGGATGAACTCTTCCTTTTGGAAGAATTCCGAGGAAAAGGAGTCGGCAAAAAGGTGGTGCAATTTACAGAAAGTCTCTGTGAAAAAACGGGCTGTTCCCACTTGCGACTCGAAGTCCACCACGCCAATCACCGCGCCCTAGCCACCTATCACAAGGCCGGCTTTTTGAGTCACGGTCGGGATTATCTCACCAAGTCCATCGATTCCGGAAAAAATTAGTCCTCTTTTATCTCTCCTCCCCCGTCAGAGCAATTTGCTCCACCTCTGATTTTTGATGAACTCAATCCGAAAGGAAATTCTGTTTTTATGTCATCACTCGTTTTCCGCCCTGATATGGACGAAGTCCGCCATCGCCTCACCACGTTCTGGAATGGAGGCGACCTCGGACGCCCTGCCATCGCCCTTTGTTCCGCACGGAAAGAACCATGGGAGCAAATTGCTTTTATGGAGAAACCTGACGATTGGCCGACATGGTACTCCACCAAAGACATGGAATACCGGGTATACCAAGGATTCACTGATGCTGCCCGTGCAAATCACCATGCGGAAGCCGTCCCGAATACTGCACCCGATCTCGCCCCAAATTGCCTGGCTCTCTTCCTCGGTTGCCATGGTGTGGAAGGTGATGGCACGGTCTGGTGTGAACCCTGTATGAGTTCACCCGATGAGGCAAAATTCGAATACAATGCCGATAATTTTTATTGGAAATTCTGCCTTGCACTCAATCGCCGCCTCGATCTGGTCGGCAAAGGAAAATTCCTCCAGGCTTTTCCAGACCTCATCGAAGGATTAGACACTCTGGCGGCCATGCGCGGCGCCCAGCCCCTCCTCATGGACATGATTGAAAATCCTGATTGGGTCCATGAATGTCTCCGGAAAATCACTGACCTTTATTTCCGGTATTATGACGTGCTCTATGAAAAGACCAAAGACGAGGTCGGAGGAAGCATTTTCTGGGCTTGGGCTCCTGGGCGGATGGCTAAATTCCAATGCGACTTCTCCGCGATGATCTCGCCACGGATGTTTAAGGAATTTATGCTTCCCATCCTCAATGAAATGTGTGAACGGGTGAGTTACTGCATGTACCACTGGGACGGCCCCCAAGCCCTGCCGCATGCAGACCATATTTTATCCATTAAATCCTTAAAAATGGTGCAGTGGACCCCGGGCGAAGGCAGTGTCGGGCCCACTACCGATAAACAGTGGTGGCCTTACTACCACAAAATCATTGATGCAGGTAAAAGGGTCTATATCCACGTGATGGATGCCAAACAATTGGCCGCAATGAAAATGGAGTTCGGCCCAAAATTCAACAGCTTCTACCTTCATATCTGTGAGCAAATGCCTACGGTAGAAGCTGCTGAAGAATTAATCAAATCCACCCAAGAATGAGGCTAAGATATACCCTGAAGATTGTCCACAGGGTAAACGCGTGCCAATAAAAAACTTTACATTCTGCGCGACCTTTTCGGAAAAACATGTTATAGAATGATGATGAAAACATTCTTTATTCTCGTCGTCATCGCGGCAGGGGTTTATTTCGGTTGGAAATATCTGAATAAAATCGATATCGACGGAAGTACGGCAAAACAGGCACAAGAATTTGACCGCGAGGTAAAAGAACAGGGTCAAGGGAAGAGGGCCATTGAAAACCTGCCTCCCTCGGATAAAACCGCCTCATCTTATGTGGCACCTGTAGCCAGCACGATGGAAAAGCTCAAAGGGGCTAATGCCGCTACAAATGACCGTAATGGCGATGCTCCCTAATCCGTAAAAGTCTCAAAACAATTTGCCTTGAGTACAGGTATGGCGGGTATCCCGATCATCCCCTCATCATCAGGGGGAGGACTACCGATTACGAAGTGCTGCCTTTTTCCGGCGGGCGATGAAAATCCCGTATGCACTCATGGCCATCCCGATAATCATTAAGCCATACGTACTTGGTTCCGGAATGACCGCCAGATAATAATAACCGGCCACAAAGGTCGTCTTCAAATATTGGTCTGCATTTAAGCCCACGGCTTGGAATCCGGAAGTAAAGAATCCCGAACCGTTCTGGTAAGCAGCGAAAATATTATTGGATGAACGAAAGCCACCGTAATAAATATTCGTACTGGTAATCCCACTGGGGGGCGCATCAAAGCTCCATAAAATCGTCCCTGTATTGGTAAAAGTCGTTCCGGCAAATTCGATCCCTTGGAAACCATTGGTATTCGCACTCATTGACCCCCCGTTTTCTTTTTTGAGGTTTATGGTTCCAGCATTAGTAAAGTTCCCATTCACCCGGAAGATATTCCCATTGGTCACATCAGTCGTGTCGATACACAGTGACGTGCCGAAATTTACCGTCATCGCCCCGCTATTGGTCACCATGCCTTTGATGATCATACTGCCTCCCGTCAAACGGGTCTGGGTCGCTGTCACATTCATATTACTGAGGATGGTGTGACCGGGACCGGTTTTTACAAAATTTCCCGTGCCGAGGTTCATATTACTGGCAAAAATCGTATTCCCGAAACCGCCATTGGTCAGGCTTTGATCGGCACTGGTCACTGTCCCTGCAATCGTAAATACATCCCGGTCAGAATTGATGGAAGCTCCGCCGGTACCCACCGTAATATTCCCACTCCAAGTATTTGACCCTTGCAAATTGCGCAAAGCCCCTTCGACCGCCACACCCGTTCCTATAATCGTGAGGTTTTCACGGATATTGATATCCGTATTTCCACGGGCGATTTCCAAGCTTGAACCTGAAGCCACTGTCGTCGCCCCGTTAGTCGCTCCCAGTGAATAGGAATCACTCACACGGAGGACCCCATCCGATAAAGTCGTAACACCCGTATAGGAGTTTGATGCGCCTAATGTCAGTTTTCCGTTCCCCAGTTTTGTCAAAGCACCAGTACCCGTCACATTCCCGTTCATTAATGAACCTAGGGCATTACTGATCGTTAAGACACTTGTGACAGAGCTCAAATTAACCGTTGTGCCCGCATCGGCCAAAATATAACCCAATGTCTCACTACTATTTGAGAGATTTAATGTTCCGGAATTTTCAATATGGACGACGGATGAATCAGAAATTTGGTTATTCGCCAAAAGATTAACGGTTCCTGTCCCGCCTATCCGGAGAAGCCCAGCAGTGGCATTAACTCCAGCCGTTTTATTCAGATTTAAATTTCCTGCTACCACTTCAGTTTCGCCGGTGTAAGTATTTGCTGAAGTACCACTGAACGTCACTGTCCCTGTTCCATTCTTCGTAAAATTACCTAACCCCGTTTGGATGATACCTGAAAAGGTGATATTTCCATTCCCACCCGCCGTTACCGTAGTATTTGTCCCGTTAATATTACCGGAAAGGGTCAGGGTATTGGTATCGGATTGGATACGGGCGTCCCGCGTTAACGTTATATTGTTAGCAATCGTGTTATTACCGGAGATATTCCGGAGTGCCCCATTCTCGTTTTGACCGGTTCCTTCAATCGAGAGATTATAATTGGCGAGTGTAATACCCCCCTGTATTTCTAAACCGGCACCGGTATGAACCGTGACGGCATTCACATTATCACCAAGGGCCTGAGCACTACGGACATTGACTACGCCCTCTTGGATAGATACTGCCCCGTTAAATGTATTAGCCCCGCTCAAAATCAATCTGCCGTCCCCATATTTATAGAAACCCGCTGTCACATTTTCACTAATCACCCCCGAGAGGGTGAGATCTCCAGTCCCTGAAACATCCATAATAGTACTCGCAGAATCCAAACGGATTGTCCCCGAGATCGTTTGATTATTCGTGGACATCTGGATAATGCTGGGCAATGTACCACCGAATCGTAATTGACTGCCACTTCCCACAACAAAGGTTCCTGCATTCGTATTAAAACGAATCACATTTACATTTCTATTTGCATTCACTACCGGGCCATTTGTCCGTACTGTGCCTTCAAAAGATATCCTTGTTGTAGTTGCAGAAGGCGGAGCCACATTTGAAACCCAGTTATTGGCCGTATTTAAATTATTGTCACCCCCGCCCCCGTCCCAGACATTCCAAGTATTCGTCGGACCGGTAAGGAAAGTCCAAGTAGAACCGTAACCGGTAATCGTTTGGTTCGGTGCGGACGTAATGGCTCCACTGCCTTCTCCTGAAAAATACATCAGGTTCATAACAGCATTCGAAACGGAATTCGAGGCACTACTCAGAAAAGCCAAACGATCTCCTGCCGATTGATTACGCACAACTAAAGGTCCACCGGCTGTTCCGGCATTACTAAACATAAAAGAATTTGAGGTGCCTGCCGTTCCGAAATCCAAGAGCCCTTCATTAAAGGATAAGGTCAAGATACGTTCAGAATTTGTCCCAGCCAGGTCAAATTTTCCTCCGATAAGATTCATCGAACTATTATCGGATAACCGGTCACTCGAAGAAATGCGTAATATCCCATCATTAATGGTTGTAGTGCCCGTAAAAGTATTCGAGCCTCCTAATACAACAATTCCATCCCCTTCTTTAGTGATACTGCCTACTCCTCCACCAGTACCATTTTGTAAGACTCCATTAATAATGAAGGGGGAAGCTGTCGCGACCACATCGAGGGTCTGGGTTCTGTCCGTGGCCCCTTCACTCAGGAACATGGCTCCATTCATGACCGTGCTTGCCGTATTGGTCACATAAAGAATCCGGTTAGCCCCGTTATTGGTCATGGCTCCGTTTAAAGTCAGGGCATTTGTGCCCCCGATCCTTAAATCGGCAAGGAGATTAATATTATTCGAGATCGCCCGGGAGCCACTATAAGCGAGAATATTTCCGCCACTCCCCTGAACTGTCAGGGTACTCGTCCCGAGTGCATTACTACTGCCTATCCCTAAAGTCCCTGCGGATAACCTCGTGCCCCCGCTATAAGTATTACTCCCGCTCAAAACAAGTAATCCCGGGCCGGTCTGGGAGACTGATCCATTGTTAGTAATATTCCCGCTGATTTGGGCATTCCCCACGCCCGTACTCTGGAGGGAGAACCCCCCGTTATCCAGTGTGCCACTGAGTACGGTCAAAAAGTTTTCAGCATCAGCGTCCAAAACCATATTTGTGGACATCACGATATTCGCAGAGATATTGTGGGCGGCATCACCTGAATTATTACTGGTGCGGATCTGCAAATCTCCGGGCATCCCCCTGCCATCCATATAAAGTGTCCCATTCGTGATTGTATAAGAATAAGCCCCATCAAATTGAATGGCCCGGTTAGTGACTGTCCCTCCCCCCAGATTTACGAGTTGGTTACTCGCGATATAGGTATCACCAAATAAAATATCCGCTCCGGCAGTCGGTGTCGTGCCGGTTGTATTCGTATTAACCGTATTTGTGATACTGCACAATGTAGGGGTGACCCGTGGGCCTACCCAGTTATTACTCACTGTCCACAGGCCATTGGCTGCGTCATTATCCCACTGGAAAGCCGTTACATTTGTAATCGTGACATTACGCAGATCATGATAATCCACTGAACCACCCGTTCCTCCGAAAAAACCAAAACCTAAAGTGTCCGGGCGCGTATAAGCTGACAAATCCGTCGTGAAAAGGTCAACATAAGTATTTGTCCCATATTTCATGGAAACTGTCAGGATATTATCGCGGGTCAGATAAATTTGAAGGTTCCGGTTATCCACTGCATTGGTGGGCCGGTAAGTTTCAAAATTCAATTGAGTGGTCGCATTCGTATAAAGGTTTGTGGTCCCGGCTAAATATTCATACCCGCTGGTACCACTGCCTGGGCCGCGGACAGCCACGGAGTTTGTATAAATGGTATTAGGCCCAGTAGGCCCAGGGCCTCCAATTCTGCCTTCGGTTGGACTGGAAAAATTTCCCCATGTATCGATACCGATCCCTAAATATCCCCCAGCGAGTCCATCAATTCCGGTTTTTTGGGCATATCCCAGAGAACCCCCACTAGCTCCAATCGCAAAGGGTACTGAACCATCGTAGAGGAAAAAACCAATCCCATCAGCACCAATACCGGAAGCATTTGTATTCCAAATCGCAAAATCAAAGTTGATTTTGATTTCCGTATTCGCAGAGAAAATCGTATCATTATAAACCGCGTATGATGCGATGTTATTGCCTGTGTCCGTAAGCCTTAACCAACCACTCCCGTTAGCATCCCCATTGGTCGCTGTCAAATTAGGTGTGTAACCCACCCCACCCAAAGTCCATCCTGTCACTGTATTACTGGTGAATGATTCACTCACGACTAATGTCTGTGCACGCGCCCCCATCATCGTCACTAGGCCAAAAAGGCATAGTCCCATGAGAAAAGTTTTAGTCGGTGTACAATAATGAAACATGATCTTGATCTTGATATTGGGTAATGTTTTGGGCTTAGGAAAAGGCACATCAAAACTACAAGCCTAATTTGCATCCCCTCCGGATAAATAGCGACATATCTTCGACAAGCGGTAGTAACAAATCGTCAAGCGGTAGTAAACATTTTTATTGAAATTTTAAATTTCCTATTCATTTGGCATTGTAATACTTAAAAGGATTTTTACATAAAATTTTTATTATGGTAATTATTGCTTTTTAATTGCTAATAATTAATTGAATACTACGAAGTCCTATACCCGAAAATAGGGGGAGAATAGACATCAAACTTCGAACTCAGACATCATTCTACGGCCATCACATGGTCTGCTCATGAGAGGGGATAATATCCTGTCATTTATCCATAAGTCATTAGTCTCTAAAGCTCAAAGCCTTGAATGGTCTGGGTGATTTTTTGCCCGATCTCCTTGACTGGGGGGATCAGTTTTTCAAATTTCCCCTTCATTCGCTCTTTTGGGCCAGAGATTCCTACTGCACAAACAATGCGATCCCGAAAATCATAAATAGGGACAGCCATACATAAGACCCCTTGGGAACGCTCTTCCTTATCAGTAGAATATCCCATTTTCCGCACATCCTGCAGGTGGAGGGCTAATTTCCCGATATCAATAATCGTCGTGGGTGTATGAGATACTAACCTCACTCCCTCAAAAAGCATTTCTAAATCTTTGAAGGACATTTGACATAATAAACTTTTCCCCACAGCCGTGGAGTGGAGTTCATCCACATGCCCTAATTGATGGTAGATCGACACCATTTCCGTCGCCGTCTCGGAATCAACAAAAACCGATTGCACTCCACTCCTGACGACCGTGTGTGCTGTCTCCCCGCTGAATCTCACTAATTCACGAAGGAAAGGATTGATCAATTCTGTCAGCTTTAATTGTTTCTCCAAAGCCGTCGCCAGCTTATAAATGCCCAGTCCCAGTGAATAAACCCTTTCATCTTTCTCTTGGGATACAAGACGGTGCTTTATCAGGGTTGAAAGCATCCGGTGAACGGAACTCCGGTCGACTTGCATGAATGCCGCAAGCTCCGCCAAGTTATATTTCCTTTGGGGAGTGTCTGCCATTTTTTGCAAGAGTTTCAATCCCCGGTCGAGGGCTTGGATGACTGTGAAATCGGTTTTAGGCATGATAAAAACAATTAAGGGTTCGAGTCCGTTTTTCTCCAGTGGATTTTTAATCAATCATCTGCATTTTAGATTTGCATTATTGACTCACATTGCGCTATATACAATATTATTGCACGAATAAAAATGGAGAAAATACGATGAGACCCGATTTATTTGAAGGAATGACCATGGTAGACCTCTCTCTACCAATCTATCATGACGCACCTATCTGGAGTGCTGAGCCCCAATGTATCGTCCATGACTGGATCCGGAAAGGCCGTTGTTACGGTCGTCCTGAGCCCCTGAATATGAAATACTTCTGCATGGCTGGACATCAGGGCACTCACACAGACGCTCCTTACCATATGAATAATGAGGGGGTCAAGCTCGACCAGATTCCCCTCTCCCGGTACAAGGGCTGGACACGCGTACTGGATTTTCGTGATAAAAAACTGGGGGATCATTTTACCGCTGAAGACATGGTCAAACATGGGGTGAAAACAGGCGAACGCATTTTGCTCTGCACAGGATGGGATCGTTACTTGAACCCCTTCGATGAAACATATTTTAACCTCGACCACCCCCATTTTTCTGAGGACGGCATCTACTGGCTCTTGGATAATAAAATCGAGCTCGTCGGGATGGACACACCTTCGACAGACCCTTCCCTCGTGGATCATCCAAAGATTTTCGAGCGCCAGGAACATTTCCCGATTCTACTCGAACTCATGACTAACCTCGATAAAGTCGTCGGGAAAGAGGTGTATCTGATGTGTCTGCCTCTTAATGTCCGTGAGGGTGACGGTTCGTGGGTTCGCGCTGTGGCATTCGTTCCGGAAAAATAATTAACCTGATTCAAGAAAGATAAATATCATGAAAGTAGAACATATTGTTTGGTTTAAATGGAATGAAGGCGTCTCGGAAGATCGCATTCAACATCATCTCAATGGCCTGAGCGCCCTCGTGAATACAGTCCCCGGGATTATTTCCTTGCGACTCGGTAAAAACTTTACTGATCGTGCCAAAGGCTTTACCCATGGCCTCGTCGTCACCCTCGAGAATAAAGCTGCTTTACCCATTTACGCCGATCACCCCGAGCACATGGCTGTGGCTACAGAGCTCCGTAAGGATGCCGAAGTGATGGCCATGGATTTTGAATTCTAAAAAAACCGGAATATTCCAAAATCAGGAACGCGGGGTCTCCTCCCGCATGATTATTGCCAATGGCCGTGAGAGGGACCCCACGGTCTGATTAAATGATTTGGATCACTTATTTATGAGCACCACACTCTGCGGCGGACATTTTATCAACGGTCAATGGATGACCTCCGAGGGAAAACCCTTCCAGTCCATCAACCCCCAAACTGGGGAAAAACTCCCCACGGTTTTTCATGGGGCTAATCCCGAGCAAATTGCGCAGGCCTGTGAATCCGCGCAAATTGCTTTTTCAAAAACCCGCCAGCTCCCTCCCACGCAAATTGCGCAGCTCCTAGAGCAAATCGCCACCGAGATCGAAGCCGCCGGGGATGAGCTCCTCCAAATGGCATCCCATGAAAGTGGATTACCCGTGCAACCACGCTTGATGGGAGAGCGTGCCCGCACCTGTGGACAGCTTCGCCTTTTTGCTGCCCTCGTCAAAGAGGGTGACTGGGTCGATGCCCGCATCGACCGCCCTGATCCCGCGCGCACCCCACTTCCAAAGCCCGATGTCCGCAGCGCCCTCGAAGCCATCGGCCCTGTCGTCGTATTCGATGCGAGTAATTTCCCCTTGGCTTTCGGAGCATGTGGTGGTGATACCGCATCCGCACTCGCAGCAGGAAATCCTGTTATTATCAAAGGACACACCGCCCATCCGGGTACTAATGAGCTCGTTACCCAGGCCGTACAAAAAGCCCTAGAAAAATGCAATTTGCCCGCAAGCTTTTTCCAACTCCTGCAAGGGAGCGGATCAACCGTCGGCTCAGCCCTCGTGATTGATCCCCGGATAAAAGCTGTCGGATTCACCGGTTCACTCTCCGGAGGCCGCGCACTCTTTGACCTTGCTGCCAAACGTCCAGACCCGATTCCTGTTTATGCCGAAATGGGCAGTCTCAATCCTCTTGTCATCCTCCCTAAGGCTATTGAAAATAAAACCACACAAATTGCGGAAGGTCTTGCCGGGGCACTCACCCTGGGAGCAGGCCAATTCTGCACACGCCCCGGCCTGATTTTCGCAGCAAATTGCGCCGCCACAGATTCGCTCATCACGCAAATTGCCCAAAAGCTAGCCGGCCAGAAATTCTGCATGCTCACCCCTGGGATCCGTGACCATTTTAATTCCATTGTGGAGCAATTTGCTACAATCAATAGTGTCAAAGTCCATGTCGCCCCTGAAAAGTCAGGTGCTGCGGGCACAGGAGCTTTCCTCTTAGAAACCGATGTAAAAACTTTTCTTACCTCCCCTGCCTTGCAGGAAGAGGCCTTTGGCCCGTCAGGACTGATCGTAAGGTTTGATTCTATTCATGATCTCTCCTCCCTCTTTACCTTGGTGAAAGGCACCCTCACAGCGACCATCCACCATGACGCAGCTGACGATACCGTGGAAGTGGCCGCAGCCTTTTCTCAAGCGGCGCAAATTGCAGGGCGCGTAATCAGTAATGGTTATCCGACCGGGGTAGAAGTCTGCCATGCCATGGTCCATGGTGGGCCGTATCCCGCGACTAGTCACTCCGGATTCACCTCTGTCGGTACCGGTGCTATCCGCCGTTTCGCACGCCCGGTGTGTTACCAAAATCTCCCCGACACCCTATTGCCCGAAACCCTCCGTGATTTAAATCCCCGGAAGATTTTCAGGCTCGTCGATGGGCAATACACTCAAAATCACTCCTGAAAAATATGATGAAAAAAATCGGAATCGGATTTGTCGGTTGTGGGGCCAGTCAATCCATGTATGGACCTGCTCTGCGATACCTGGATGAAGGCCAAGCCGTCGCTTGGGTGGATGTCGAGCTGCAAAAAGCCCAAGATGCCTCCACACGGTACGGGGGGAAGGCTTTTACCGATTATGATGAGTTCCTCAAATGTCCCGGACTGGATGCCGTGGTCATTGTTTCCCCCCCTTGGCTACACCTCACCCAAGCAGATGCAGCGGCCAAGGCAGGAAAACATGTCCTTTGTGAAAAACCCATGGGACGAACTGTCGATGAATGCCGGCAGATGATCGAAGCTGTCGAGGGGCGAGGGAAGATCCTGATGATCGGATTCATGAAACGTTTCAGCCCATGGTTCCTGAAAATCAAAACCATGATCGACTCTGGGGAGCTGGGTGAAGTCTTTCATGTCTCTGTCGACTGGAGCTGGCCACAATATGCCCTCAGCGGTTGGCGCGATAAACGTGAAAACCTCGGTGGACTCTTTTTTGATCACGGCAGCCATACAATCGACCTTTGCCGTTGGTGGCTCGGTGAGATAGAAACCGCTTATGCCGATGTGCGCATTTTGCTCGAAGGCCGGGAAGTCGAGGATTTCACCCAGGCCATTTACAAACATCAAAGTGGGGCTATCAGCACCCATTATAATTCACGCATGACCCATCGCCCCCTCCGTGAGGCCTACCTGATCGAAGGCAGCAAGGCTACGGTGACAATCGAGTGCGTGGGTAAATGGAGCTTTATTTCCCCTGAACCCTTTGTGATCAGGAAATATGTCCAGAACCAAGAACAACCCATCGCGATTGACATTCCTTGGAGCTGGGATCTGGATGAATACGTGAAATCCACCTGGATGTATTTGGGTTCCCTACGCCATTTCTGTGAAGCGATGATTTCCGAAAAACAACCAGCCCTCTGCACCGGAAATGATGGATTAAAATCTGTGGAGGCCATTAATGCCGCCTATATCTCCGCCTGGAAAAAGCAAGTGATTACATTGCCTCTAAACGAAACTTACGAGCCTGAAAAAATCTTTGAGTCATTTGCCGTCGAAAGTCCGAAGATCCCTATTTCACGCTAACCTCATCCTCGAAATTTGCATGGTGTAAAAGGGCAGAATAAAGCTCAACAATCGTCTTCTCTTTTTCAAGCTCGGCAATCTTTCTGCTCGTAATCTCTTTTTCAAGGGCGACAAAGTTTTTGAATTTTCCTGCCTTATCCCGGAGCGGAATCAAATCGATAGCCACCCAGTAGGCATCACCATCCTTATGATAATTCAGGATCTCGACCGAACACGAGTTTTTTTCTTGAATCGCTTTCCTCATCCGCTTAACCACTGCACTGTCAGTCAATGGTCCCTGCAAGAGTGCCCCCGGCTTTTTCCCGATGATTTCATCAATGGAATATCCACACATGGAGACAAAAAGGTCGTTAACCCACTCGACCTTTCCTTGAGTATCCGTCACGACAATTCCGTAACCACTATGTTCGAGTAGTCCGACCGAGAGCTCCTCATCATTAAAAATATTCATAGTCTCTTTCCCCCCTTCGATTAACCTTATCTGTAAATTAATCGCCTTTTGAATATTGTCCACAAAGTATCACTTTTATTACCTCGCCAACGTATAGATAACTAATAGAAAATCTGCTATTCTCAGAGAAACAGGATAGATTAAGGCAATTGAAGATAAATTATCCCACCGGCGTAGACGGAGAGGCTTGAGGCTCGGGCACAGTAGCCTGAGTTGGTTCAATAACCTCTTCGATTGGAGCGGCAGTAGGAATAGATATAACATCGGCTTCCGCTTTAACGGGGAGAGCTTCTTTCTTTTCCTGAAGCTGCGGCGGATTTTTCTTTCCGATTTCGAGGCTCCCATCAAAAAACTCAATCACATATCCCTCATGCACCAGCCATAATAAATCAGCCAGTACCGAGTTCTCATGATAAGCCTGAGTAGCACGGGATTGGCGGGCATTACGTTTCTCAGGTAAAAAATAGACTGTCGCCGATTCCTGTAATGCAGGATTACTCCGGAGACCCTCAAAAGGATCAAAATAAACCGTTGCTGATTCTGCCAAAGCCTTATTTTTATCGGGCGGAGTGAATGGAATGTGTTGAACAAGGTTTTTGAGTTTGATGCCGGACTGCTCGCGGACAGTCGCGATAATATGGGAGATATTTGATGAAACCGTCGCCAAATCGATATCAAAGAATTTTGGTTTTGCAGAATTCACCACCGTGACATTTTTCCGGTTTTTGAAAATGTGTAATCCCACATGCACAAGGCCCGGGCGGATTTCATTGACGAATTTAATCGGGAATTTCACTTCAGCTTCCCAAGCCTGAAACGCCGCCTGGCGCAGGCCTGTATCAAGGAGCTTTCGTGCGGTTGTACCACTCACCGTGAATTGGCGGTCTTTTTTGCAAATTTTAGGAAGGATATTTTCCTTAAAATATTTTTCGACCTCATCCAGACTACCGAGCTTCGGCACATCATCCGCTTGGTCTTTTGGCTGGTACTCGATCTTCCAGCTTTCGAGCTCTTTCCATTTATTTAAATTCTCTTCGTCTTTGATAATTTCAATTTTTGTGCGGAATTGGTCGAAAGACATCTTCTTAGAGTATTTGCCAAGAAAAAGCTCTTTTTGCCGTGCCAGATAAGCATGGTGATTTGGTGGTCCGAGTAATTCCCCACCGAGTTTACATTTAGCCACACCGCTAAAATTACCTTTTGGAGCTTCGGTTTGGTTCTTGTGGACAGTGAAATATTCTTCCATACGATTTTTTAGGACAAAAGTCACTAATTCACTCTGTTTGGTAAAAAGGAGGCCTGTAGGCAAATCTTGGAAAAGCTCCAAACCTTCTTCTTTAGATTGGAACTTCACATCTTGTCTTTCAGGCTTATCAAGGAAGAGGCGGGCAATATCAAAAACTGGGAAAGCTTTAAATGAACCTTTAATCTGTTTAGCCACTGTGGATAATCCTCCTTCAATCGGAAGATATCCTATTTCAACATTCGGCAAAATAACGGGTTGGGGTGCTACTACCGGTTCACGTTCTTCACGGCTAAAACGGGGTCCGCGCGAATCCCTTTGGGGGCCACGGTCACGGTCATTGCGGGGGCGATCCCCAGGGCGACCTTCTGAACGGCCCCTTGGAGAAGAATCACGCCCTCCACGGGCAGCAACACCTTGGCGGTTCCCAGGAGTAAAACTATCACGGCGGGGTCGACCACCTTGTCCTTCACGACGAGAAGGCGCGACTATTTCATCCTCATTATATGTGGGGGTGGTACCACCCGATTCGGACTTTGTCCAATCCGGGAGGATTTCTAAATTTAGTAATTCATCAAGTTTGAGCTGGTCAGCCATAAAAACCCTAATTTTTCAGGAAATCCGACATCCATGATTTGCAAATAGTGGAATTCTTTTACCCCCTCGTATACTCTCGAAGGATCAATATCCAATCCACGTTCCCTTTCTACGGAAACGAGATACCAATACTACTTGTATTTTGAATGGAATGACAAGAGCAATCTCTTCTGTCACCATAAATCTACAGGACCACCGGGGACAGGGATGGATTGGCGGTTAGCGACGGATGGTTGATCCCCGACATCCTCATGATAAAGGGCTTGAGGATCTTGAGACCTGTATTGTGCGAGTAAATGACCTGATCCATCAAGGAATTGTTCACGCCATTTCGAGTAATCTATGATCAATTGGTCATATTCAAGCTTTGTCGAAAGGGTCACTACCCTCTTATTAAAAAAATTTGCCGGACCAAAACGTTTGGAATACCACGGCCCTACCTTTCGGAACATACGGCAGCCATGCACCTCTCCAAATACTTCAATCATCCTCTGTAAATGCCTCGACATGACGATGATTCTTTCTGCAAAGAGTGGCTCCGGTAATAATTCACCCGTTTTCAAGAAATGATCAGTATGATTAAATATCCAGGGATTGTAGAATGCACCACGGCCGATGGAAACGGCTGCACATCCGGTCTCATCAATCATTCTTTTCGCTGCCTCGGGAGTCGTAATGTCACCATTGCCAATCACGGGAATCCGTCGGGCCGCCTCGACAGCCAAACGAATACCTTTAAGCTTTACATAACCCGAAAAACCTTGTTCCCGTGTACGAC
>JAWXBN010000086.1 GCA_034440155.1 Verrucomicrobiota bacterium
CTATAATAGGATAAAATCAACAAAAGAAATTATTTTTTTATTAAATTCAGGACCCAAAATAGCTACTATCTCCACATTAAAGCTCCCCCCAAAATCAAATTAATGGGGGAATCCGAATAAATCCTGATTGCAGACTTGCCAAATTCATAAATACCCTTTTTGTTTCAGCTCTATGAGTAACAAGGTATTAGAAGGTAAAAATGGGATCGTTTTTGGTGTCGCTAACAAACGAAGCATTGCCTGGGCAATTGCCCAAGCCTGGCATGAGGCCGGAGCAAAGCTGGCATTCACTTACCAAGGTGAACGGTTAAAAGAAAATGTTGAAGAGCTTGTCGGCACTTTTGGTTCGGACACTCCCATCTATCCTTGTGATGTAACCAGCGACGAGCAAATTGCCCAAGTCTATCAAAATGTCCAAAAGGATTTTGGTAAACTCGACCTCCTCCTGCATAGCGTAGCATTTGCCCCTAAGGAAGCCCTCGAAGGCCAATTTATCAATACTACTCGGGATGCCTATCTCACAGCCCATAATATTAGTGCTTATTCCCTCATTGGTGTTACCCGCGGCGCCCTCCCCTTGATGACCGATGGTGGCAGCGTGGTCACAATGACCTATTATGGTTCAGTCAAAGTCGTCCCTCATTATAATGTCATGGGTGTAGCTAAAGCTTCCCTTGAAGCAACTACACGTTATCTGGCCTATGATTTGGGCCCACAAAAAATCCGGGTTAACGCCATCAGTGCAGGCCCGATGAATACACTGGCCGCCCGTGGCATCAGTGGATTCACACACATGCTGAAGCATTACGAAGAGCATTCACCCCTCAAGAGAAATGTAGACCCTTCAGAGCTCGGGGCGACGGCGACATTTTTGGCCAGTCCGGGCGCAGCAGCCATTACCGGTCAAGTGCTCTATGTGGACTGTGGTTATGAAATTATGGGCATGTAATCCTGTCCTACCTGAGTAACACAAATTCTCACCGTTGTATTTTTCAGTCAAATGCAACGGTTTTTTGTTTTTTTGAACCTTTCACCTTTTCATTTGCCCATTTGCCATGAGTGTGTAATTTAAGATTTTTAGCAAGAGCATGTTACGTTACTACCCATTTAGAATAAACCGTTTCATTGGGAAAACAGATTCAATCCTCAGAATCTGTTTGTATTTCTATTTAGGCATTACTCTTTTCGCACAGACCCCTCCACCCGCTGGAGTGAGCGAAAAGCTAGAGATTAAATTTCCCCTCACCTACATAGAAAAAACCGATGGTAAGGTATCCATCCAAGAGACCACGCTGACGATTACTCCCATCCCCACTAACCCTACGGAAGGTCCCAAAATCACCTTTAACTCCGAAACACCGGGGGAAGCCCAACATCTTGCAATCCTCCCTCACCTACAAGTAGCATCCCTCCAATCGGCCTTTGTTATCGAGTCTCCGTGGTCGAGTATCGATTTTTCCATCAATACGGCAGAGTCCGCTGATTATTCAGGCTCCACAGCCACTCTGGGGGTGGCCATGATCGCCGCCGCTCACCGTAAACCTTGGCCGGAAAAAACGGCTATCTTGGCCGAGCTCCGTCCGGACACATCCCTATCCCCTATTCCACAGCTTAAATTGATGGCAGAGAAACTGGCTGATTACGGCATTAAAAAAATCGTCACCGCCCCCGATGTCCATCCCGATTCAGGATATAAAAACGCCGAGGAATTCTCAATGTGGTGTCAGTCAAAGGGCATTAAATACATTCCTGCCCGTCACCTCAGGGATGCAACCAGGCTGGCGTATGACCTAGATACCACAAATCTGAAGGTCGATGCATTCTCCGAGACTATGGTCACAAACCTTACCCAAACAATTGAACGTGAAAGCAAATTGCGGAAAGAAAAAAGTGCCTCTATCGATCCAACAGTCAAACTCAAAGGGGTTCGCAAAGCCAAAGGAGGACTGAATCCTGATAGCCTCATGGAAGATGCAGCCAAATATAAGGCGCGGGCTGAAGAAGCTTCTCAGAAAAACGAATGGATAAAAGCCAATGAACTTTTCCTTAAGGCCCACTTGAATATTCAAATGGCCAAGTCCATCGCCGGTTCCACTCCAGAAACCGATACAGACCGCCTTTTGGTGGCCGCACAAAGCACCCGTAACCAACTCAACAATCTCCTTTTCGAAATCCCCGACAGGGATCCCCAGCTCAATAATGTACTCCGCTGGACCCTCTTGGAAGAATACCTTAATGACCTTTATTCCGGGGTGGAAACGTCAGAAAACATTCTCTCAAAAACAAGGAATTATCCACAGGACTCAAAGCTCCCGTCCGCGGCCCGTGAAGATCTCGATATTATCCAGACATCGGTTAAATCCGCCATCGCTGAAGAACCCACCCCCTTGGTTTTAATGACGGGCATAGCCCAGATGGATAAAACATTACCCTATGCCCTGAATGGCCGCCAGATTTTTGCACAAGTATCCCCTGCCCTTGAAGGATATGCCGAACTCCTCGCTCGGGATCTTTTAGATATTTCACCGCAAGCGCGGGATAACCTCATCAGTGACTGGCTTTTTGTCTTCACCTTAAACCGGTGGTCTGAAAAAGCCGCAAAAACCTATTATTCAAAATATTATTCCGACCGTCGTGTCAGGCTCGCGGAAGAAAATCTGCAAGGCAACCAGTTTTCCCTTGGTGGCGGTTACATGCCACCCATTCCCAAACCCAAACCCCTGCCGGTTGACAATATTTCATATGAGTTCCAAATCTTTTATGATCTCGGGAACATTTCGCGACTGGGTTTTTTAAGGGAAATGTACGGCATCGAAGATATCTCATGGGCACCTTCTAAATTCACCTACTCCATTGATAATCCTAAGATGCTTAATGAAGCACTGGAACAAGCCGAACCAATCGCACGGTTTGCACTGAATAAAATCGCTGATAAACCGCTTAACTTAACCCCTCTTATTTATCTCTATGAAAAGTCTAAGGCCCTTTCTAAAGAACCCGAAGCTGAATTCAAAATCCAGTCGCTGATGGGATTCTGGAGGGTTAGCCTCATGGCCATGACCCTCAAAATGATGACTTTTGAAAACCTTTCCGAGGACCAGAAAAGTCCTGTGGCACCGGCTTTACCGAACCCCTCAGCCCTCCCTGTCCCATCCGAATTATAACCATGGCGTCAAATCAAAAAAAATTAAAGTGGTACTGGAAACTCAGCCTGATCGGCCTCGTCTGTCTGGCCCTGCTGACCTTCTTGGGGATCGTCATTACTTTCCAGTTCCTCAAACCATACAAGGACAAAGCCGCGGAGTATGACTTGACCAAACTCAAGGACATGCCGACGACGACAACTATTTACGACCGCAATAATTTGATTATCGGCCAGATATTCAC
>JAWXBN010000087.1 GCA_034440155.1 Verrucomicrobiota bacterium
ATAATCATCAATTACGTGGGCGGCAAAGTGATGCGGACGAGCGATTTGTACGTCAGCTGGCCAAAAAACTCGGGGTAAAAGCCTCTTTTGGCAAAGGAAATGTCGCGCAATTTGCCCAGAAAAACAAACTCTCCATCGAAACAGCTGCCCGCCAGATGCGTTATGCTTTTTTCGAGAAAATCTCATCAAAATACAAAATCCGGCAGCTTTACCTCGCCCACCATGCCGACGATCAAATCGAGACATTCCTCCAAAGGCTTTTCCGCGGAACCGGTATTGGAGGATTAACAGGCATTAAACCACAAACCCGACGCGGCAAATTGCTCCTGCATAGACCATTACTGAGTCTCACCAAGCAGCAAATCGCCCAATATGCCAAAGATCAGGGATTAAAATGGCGTGAAGACGAGAGCAATTTGCATCTGGATTTCAATAGAAACCGTGTCCGCCATCAATTAATCCCCTTAGCCAAAGATATTTTCGGGCGCGATATTACTCCCGTTGTCCTGCGCTTGATCGAAATCTTGGACGGTGAAGATGAATACATGAGCCCATCTAAACCTCCCCGGATTCTGTCTGTAAAAGACCTCCAAGGGCAGCCTAAGGCCATTCAACGCCGTATGATCCATGTCTGGTTATCCCAGACCCATAAGGTTTTTATGCCTGATTTCGATGAGGTGGAATCAATCCGTAAGCTGCTTAGCCCAGGTGAGACATCCTGCCGGATTAACCTAAAAAAAGGGCTCCACGTGAAAAGAAGTCGTGGAACCCTGAAGTTAGAAAAGTAGAGTTTAAAGTAAGGAAAAAGTCTATTTCAGACGTTTTGCCAGGCGTGACTTCATACGATCCGCTTTATTCTTATGGATTGTTTTGCGTTTAGCAGCCTTATCCAAGGCGGATGCTACTCTAGAAAGGGCTGTGCTCGCTTCATCCTTTTTACCGGCCTGTACGAGTTTCAGAAAATCCTTCTTGGCGCTTTTAATGGTCTCTTTTGACTTGCTGTTGTAAGCGGTTTTACGCTTATCACTTCTAGTGTGCTTGATGGCTGATTTAATATTCGGCATAGTGTTATATAATCCTTACGACTTTTGAAAAGCCTGACATCATATCGGCGTCCCGATCTTTGTCAAGACAGCAAGCCATGCTTTTTCTTAATCGAAAAAAATACCAATGGGGGGCCATAATATTAGCTCCCCTCAAAACCTTGATAATTTTCCGAAAAATGCCTCCCTCCCCTTTGACAAAAGGAAAAGCCCTGTTAGATTCTGACTGACTGGTCAGTCAGAATCTGGTTAAAGCTTGTAAGATTACATGAAAATAGCTCGCACTAAAAAGCAATCGGTTGATAAACGCTCCGAGATTATCGAGAGCGCCCGTCACCTCTTTGCTCTGACGAGTCCAGAGGATTTGGTCCTGGATCACGTCGCTAAACAAGCAGGCGTGGCTAAAGGCACTTTATACCTGTATTTCAAAGACAAGTCCGACCTTATCCGCGGGGTTATCGAAGACACCATGCAAAAAGCCGAAACAGAGATTGATTCTGCGACCGCGAATATTTCAGATCCGGTTGAAAAACTAAAAATCCGGCTGCTTATTTTTCTACGCTTCGCGGATGAAAACCATGAATTTTTCTTCCGCTATTGTAATCCCCATCTCATGGAGGAAGCCAAGACCTCCTCTTGCCCCCCCAGCGGATTGATGAATGCCATCAATAAAATCCAAGAGCTGATCAAACAAGTCTCCGATCAATACTCACTTAATATTCCGAATACCCGATTAGTCGCCCTCTTTTTTATGTCATTAGGACGCTCAGCACTCCTTGAGAAGGCCCTATTCAAAGGAGATTGGTCCCTGGAAAGCCGGTTTGATGATATTTTTAAACTTTTTGCAGGAGGAATCGGATTATCAATCAAGAAGTTAAAAATCATACTCATCAGTTTTGGAATTTGCCTGATTGGTCTAAACCTAAATGCCCAGACTAATTCACAACAAAAGGTTTCTCCCTTGCCATCCGGGAAAAAACTCAATGCAAATAAGCCGACTCCCGTTCCTATTCCCGTTGACTCCTTTGATTTAAAGACTTGTTTTGAGCTATCCCTCCTCCGTAGCGAGACAATCGGCATGAGTGAGGCCGACATCCGTGTAGCCGAGGCACGCTTTTGGCAGGCGGTCGGAGAAGCCCTTCCCAAAATCAAGGTCACTGGAAATCAATACTTTTTCGGAAATAACAATAGTGGAGGGGGGGATGTCATCCCGTTTGGTGGTGCGAATTCCCCAGGCTTCTCCACAGGCTCCTCCAGTGACCAGTCCCGGGATGCAAAAGTCAATGTGAGGATCCCGCTTTTCTCCGGCCTCACCGATTTTTATGGTGGTCGCTCCCGTGATGCTGAACGGAAAGCCAGCAAATTTACGAAGGCCCGCGAGGTTCAAAAGCTTTATCTCGACACTTCCGAAGCTTTTTATCAAGTGATCAGTTATCAAGACGATCTTCGGTTACTCCAAAGCATCCAAAAGTCCCTTGAGGATAGGATAAAAGATCAGGATCGGAGGGTTAAACTCGGGAAATCCCGGGTGAGCGAACTCCTAGCCGCCCAGACAGATCTGGCAGAAACCAAAGTCGCCATTGAAAAAACAAAAGGATTATTAGGAGCGTCTAAAGAGTTACTGAGCTTTTTTATCGGGATCCCGGCAGATAAAATCATCCTGAATGATGCCACCCCGAATCCCATGACCAAGGATATCGAGGATTATTTAAAGTTAGTCGGGGAAAGACCGGATGTTCTCGCCGCCGTCCAAAATGAACGCGCCACAAGGGACGCAATCAGGGCCCAGCAAGGTCAACACTATCCCCAGATCCGTATGGAAGGGGATTATTTTTTCTATTCAGAGCCCGACAGCCAACGCCAATGGACGACTTATATCACTGTCGATGTGCCCATCTTTGAAGGCGGTATCATTGAGGCCAAGGTCAACGAACGTAAGGCCATTTATCATAAAACAAAACTCGATTTCTCTAAGATCAAACGCGAAGCGATCAAAGAGGTGCGTACGGAGTTCAATAACTTTAATTCCTCGATTGCAGAGCTGCTCCGACTCCAGGAAGCTGAAAATACCGCTATCCAAAACTACCAAGCCCAACAAGGCGATTATGACCTGGGTATCGTGACCAATCTCGATGTCCTCCAGTCTTTCCGGCAGCTCGTCGAAACCCAACGCCGGATGGTCGTGGCGAATATCAATACAAAACTCAACCTGATCCGGCTCAATGTCGCTGCGGGGGATGTCTCCAAATGAGTATTGCCGACTTCTCCATCCGCCGTCCTGTCTTTGCTTGGATGGTTATGTCCGCCCTGATCATATTTGGTGCCATTTGCTTCGGGCGCCTCGGGGTCAGCCTGCTCCCTGACGTCGAGCTCCCGAGCATCGTCGTCATTGTCGACTGGCCGGGTGCGGCTCCCGAGGTCATGGAAACTGAAATCGTCGATCGGATGGAGCAAGGCCTCGTCAGCGTCTCGGGCATCGACAATATCAAATCCACCATCCGCCAGGGCAATGCGCAAGTCACCCTCGAGCTCCGCCAGGGCCGCAGCGTGGATGCCGCCCTACTGGAAGTGCAATCAAACCTTAGCCGTATCCGTTTACCGAAAGAGGCCGAACAACCTTTAATCCTGAAAATCAACCCCGCCGACCAAGAAATCATGTGGCTCGGGGTGACCTCAAATAAACGTTCCCTCCGGGACCTAACCATTTATGCCGACCGTTATCTCCGGGATAAATTCCAAATCCTACCCGGTGTCGGGCAAATTGTGCTGAGCGGATTTGCTGAGCGCAATTTACGGATCTGGGTGGATCAAGCCAAGCTCCAGGAGTATGAAATCACCATCCTCGACATTCAAAACACTTTACGAACCCAGAATATCGAGCAGGCAGCCGGCTACTTAGAAAACAGCCTCAATGAAATCAATATCCGCATGATGGGTGAGGGCCTGACCCCGGAAGCTGTCGGGGAAATCATCATTCTCCAGCGGGGCGGACAACCGATTTATAATTCCCAGATCAAAATCAAGGATGTCGCCCGTGTGGAGGACAGCCTTAATGACCTCCGCAGCATTTCCAAAATCGACGGCATCCAAGGGGCGGGTATCGGCATCCGCAAACAACGCGGGTTTAACTCGGTCAAAGTCGCCGATGAAGTCAAAAAAACGGTGGAAGATATCCGCAAGAATATTCCTGACGATATCAAAATCCAGATTAACTACGATGAAACGATTTTCACCCGTGAAGCTGTCGATGAGACAGAATTTACCCTCTTACTTTCAGCCATACTAACCGCCATCGTCTGCTTGATTTTTCTCGGCAGCCCCTCCAGCACTTTTAATGTCGTCATGTCTATCCCTACATCGATCCTAGGGACTTTCATGGTTCTTTATTTCATGGATTTCACTCTAAATCTTTTCACCCTCTTGGCCCTTTCACTCTCCATTGGTATTGTCGTGGATGATGCCATTATGGTCTTGGAGAATATTGTGCGGCATTATGAAATGGGTAAAGACCGGAAAACCGCTGCCGGCGATGGGGCACGTGAGATTACTTCCGCAGCGGTGGCCGCCACACTGGCCGTGGTGGCTGTTTTCCTGCCTATCGCCCTTGTCCAAGGCGTTATAGGTAAGTTCCTCTTCCAGTTTGGCATTACCCTTTGCGCGGCCGTCCTCCTCTCTTTAGTGGAAGCGATCACCCTTACCCCGATGCGCTGCTCCCAGTTCCTTTCTGTCGGGGGGGCGGATCGTTCTTCAAATATTATTTGGCGTAGCCTGACGTGGCCTCTGACTTTTCTTTCGAATGCCTGTAAAAACCAGATTCAATGGCTCGCCGGAAAATATCATACCAGCTTGGCTTTCACCCTCAAATACCGGTATCTGACAGTCTTTGTCATTACCATTTTATGGTTAGTATCCATGATCCCTGTGAAATTCCTGCCAAAAGAATTCAATCCCTCCCAAGATCAAAGCATGATCTTGGTCAAATATGAGACCCCTATCGGTTCCTCTCTTGAACACACCCGGAACATCCTTTCGGAAGCTGAAAAATTAATCATGGCACGCCCTGAAGTCAGGACTTATTTCCTGGCCGTCGGGGGGTTCCAAGGCGAAACGGTGAATTCTGGCATCATGTTCGTCTCCCTGAAATCTAAAAAGGAACGTTCACTTTCCCAACAAAAACTCCAAGAAATCTTCCGGACCGATCTGAATAAAATCAAGGATTTGAAGGCCTTCGTCATTGACCTCTCCAAAGGCGGCCCCAACGGCGGACTCGGTTTCCCCATCACCTTTAGCCTTCAGGGGCCCTCCCTAGCGGTCCTCAAGGAAGAGTCCGCAAAGCTGATGCAAAAGATGAAAGATGAGAAGCTCGCTGTAGATATTGATACCGATTATAAAGAAGGCCAACCGGAATACCGTATTTATGTTGACCGTGACAAGGCTTCACGCCGTGGTGTGACTGTCCAGACCATCTCCGATACGGTCACAGCAGCATTCGGCGGGGTACGTGAAGGGAAATTTACCAATGAAGACCGTCGTTACGATGTCCGTATCCGTGTCCTCCCTGATAACCGGACAAAAAAGGAAGATCTTCTTAATCTCCAAATCCGTAATATTTACGGTGAACTCATCCCTATTGGTGAGATCATCACCATAGAAAAAGTCGATACGGTACAAACCATCGCACGCCGTAACCGCGAACGCTCCATTAGCATTCAGGCTAATCCGGCTCCCGGAGTGGCGGAAAATACCGCCCTGAACCGGATTGAGCAAATCGCCAAAGAACAACTCCCCCCGGGGTATCGCCTACTTCCATCTGATACTGCCAAGACAAATAAGGAATTCGGCGAACAAATCATATTTGCCCTCGGCATGGGGATACTTGTGGCCTACATGGTGCTCGCAGCCCAGTTTAATAGCTACGGCCATCCATTTATCATTCTCTTGGCCATTCCCTTTGCTATCAGCGGGGCCTTTATCGGACTGCTGATTACGGGCCAGACTTTGAACCTCTACAGCTTTATCGGCCTTGTCCTTCTCATGGGGATCGTGAAGAAGAATTCCATTCTCCTTGTGGAATTTACCAATCAAATCCGGGAACATGAAGGCCTCAATGTCCGTGAATCTCTCCTGAAAGCCGGTCCGATCCGCCTCCGTCCCATCTTGATGACATCTATAGCCACCATTGCGGCGGCCATCCCCCCCGCCCTCGCCATCGGACCCGGTGCTGAAAGCCGTATCCCTATGTCGGTGACCATTATTGCTGGCACCCTCTTTTCCACCATCTCCACCCTCTTCCTCGTCCCGAGCAGTTACTCCATCTTTGAAAGCATCAAAGCCTGGACACAGTCTAAAACCCATTTCGGCGAAAAAGAGCGCAACCGTAAGCGTGTGGGTGAAGTGGAGATATAACCTCGGAGTGACTTTCCGAGCGACGCAACTTGCTCTGCTCGTATGCGAGATTTATTTTAACGAGCTGGTATCTTCTAAAAAGAAAAAAGCCCGTTCGCGCAAATTGCGTGAACGGGCTGGAAAATATAAACCAAACCTGAGATTACAAGGTTTGGAGGAATTTAATTAACTCATCGACGGTGGGGCTTTTGGCATTACGAACGTAGAAACCGCTGGTGGCCACACCGAGCTGGAGGGAGCGGGCGAGCTGGAAACCGTTGACGAATCCCAGGCAAAAACCGGCATTAAAGTTATCCCCGGCACCGGTCGTTGTTTTAGGTTTGGCGGTGTATGGCCCATCGACATAAAGAGCATCAGTCTCAGAGGCCGCTGCTGCGTACTGGACCGGATGGATCACACAGACGTGGATCCCGAGTTTTTCGCGGATTTTAATGGCCCGGTCAACGATCAGAGTTTGTTTTTTGCCAACGGCTTTTATCCCGAGGACATCAGCAACTTGCTCGGATTCCGCTTCATTCAAACCTAAAATAACATTAAAATACTGTTGGAACTTCGTAATTTGCGACAGAGCCCCTTTGATATCATCCGTCGTGCGTTTAGCGGGATCGGCTAGGTCAAAGAACATCACCCGTTTCTCACCCTTCATCGCAGGGCCGACTTCCTTCAGTAATTGTTTCCAAATATCGCCCATGTGCGGGAGCATGGTCCAATTCACCATGGCGATGAATTTGGAATCAGAAAAGGCTTTGATCAATTGGTTAGCCGGGATTTTTTTGAGGATATTATTCCAAGATAGATGGTGGAGGGTCCCGTGTTTACCCATCATGAGCTTGCCGTCTTCGAACTCCAAAGCATCGGTCTCACTCGGGTCTCCAATGCTGATGACCTTGGCGCGTTTGGCGAATTCACGAAAAATCGGGTGCAGCTCGACCGTCGCCCCTAAAAGCCCGATATAGGTCACCGGCATACTGAAAGAAACAAGGGCATTAGCCATAATCGGGCCATTGCCACCCAGACGGGTCTGGACAGTCACCATCTCCATATTCGTGCTTTTATCAGCAGCATCGGCGATCCGTTTAGCGAAATCCTTGATCTTCGCGACAGGGGTGTACTCTGTGGCACTCTTCCGTTTATCGACAATATGTATGATATTATCGACAAACCCATCGAACCCGACGATTCCAGGGACCCGGCGGATTTTGGATTTTGAACTGACGAGCGCCTCAGCCGTTTGGCGGATTACCTGCTTGGGATTGACTGTGATAATATTCATAGAAAGACTAAGATTGTGAGCGCGTGCTTATAGCTGAAGACGGATCGATTGAAAAGGTTTTTCCTCATTCTCGTGTTTTAAAGTCGAAACTTGCCCCATTTTGGTGTTTTGAGCTATACTGTCGCCTATGAACCGTCGTCACTTTATCAGAGCCCTCGGGATTACCGGCCTGGGATCTGCCACATTACCCCAGATCGCGCATTCTGCGGCCCTTCCCAGGCCCCTAGCGCCCAAAAGCGGGAGCATTCCTAAAAAGATCATCATGCTCATCGCTGACGGGATGAGCATGAGCACCCTCACCTGTGCCGATATCTATTCCCGGAATACCCGACAAATCCCCTTGGAATGGATCAAACTGCTCCACTCCCCCCTGCCCGAACTCTCCCTGATGAATATGCAGTCATTAAATTCCATCGTCACTGACTCCGCCGCCGCGTCGAGCTCTTGGAGTTCGGGCTGCCGGGTCAATAATGGTACGCTCAATACCCTACCCGACGGCAAATTGCTCAGGCCCCTCCTACCGATCCTGAAAGAAAATGGCTGGAAAATCGGGGTCGCCACCACCACGACAGTGACCCATGCCACTCCTGCTGGATTTTTAATCGCTAATCCCGCCCGCGGCGCGGAAGGACAAATCGCTGAACAATACCTCACCGCCGCGCCCGATGTCGCTCTAGGCGGCGGCCTCATATTCTTCCCGGAAGGTCTCCAGAAGTCATTCATCTCAAAAGGTTATACCCTCTGCAAAACAGCTGATGAACTCCTGAAATCCGGTGCCAAAGATAAATTACTCGGGCTTTTTGACGAAGGCCACATGACCTACTGTATCGACCGTAAGCCTTTGGGGCTGGAGGGCAAATTGCCCAGCCTCGGGCAGATGACGCAAATTGCGCTGCGCAATTTGTCCGCCAGCGGGGATAAGTTTTTCCTCCAGGTCGAAGGCGGGCGTGTCGACCATGCCGCCCACGCCAATGATGCCGGGGCCATTGTCCATGAAATGCTCGATTTCGACGGGGCGGTGAAAGTGGCCTTGGAATTCCAACAGAAAAACCCGGACACCCTCGTGATCATCACTACCGACCACGGAAATGCTAATATGGGGGTCAATGGCATGGGCGGTGCCTATTTAGACTCCGATGATACTTTCACTAAGGTCGCCGGATTTAATGCCAGTATCGGACGGATCATCCAGGAGATGGGGGTCAGCCTCGATAATCCTGATAACCCGCTTAAAGGGTTTAATGCCGCCGAACCCCTCATCCCCGATAAAGTCATTTCAACGACCGAAAAATATACCGGCATCAAAATCTCCGATGACCACGCAAAAGCTTTCTGCGCAATGGTTAAACCCGGCAAAGACACCCCGGCTTACCTCGTCAAACCGCTCAACGCCCAATTCGCTAACCCCGTTAATCTCATCGCGCAAATCCTGTCAAATTACACCGGTGTCGGATGGACCGGCTCCACCCATACCAGCGATTTCGTCCCGCTCACCGCCACCGGCCCCGGCCAAGAGCAATTTGCTGGATTCCTCCAGAATACCGACATCTTCGCTAAATTCATGAAATTTGCTGGAGTAAAATTTTCCAACAGCTAAAAGTGATAAACAATAAAAATGTTAACCAGCCCCCATAACCATACCGTGAGCTACTTACGTATTTCTGTCACGGACCGGTGTAATGAACGTTGCCTCTACTGTATGCCCGATGAGACGCAGGAATGGCTACCACGCGACGGCATCCTCAGCTACGAGGAAGTCCTGCGTGTGGCACGTATTGCGACGGGGCTGGGCATTACAAAATACCGGATCACAGGAGGGGAACCCCTCACGCGCAGGGACATCCTTCATTTTGTCGCCGAGCTGGCAAGGATCCCAGGGGTCAACGATATCGGCATGACCACCAATGGCACACTCCTGAAAGACCAGGCCCTGGCCCTGAAACGGGCTGGGCTAAAAACCATTAATATCAGCTTGGACTCCCTAGACGCGCTTACCTACGCGCAAATAACCGGCCGGGACATGCTCCCCGATGTCCTCCGAGGCATTGATGCCGCTTGCGCTGCGGGATTCGACAATATCAAGCTGAATATGGTGGTGATCCGGAACCGTAACGATCACGAAATCCTCGACATGATCGCATTCGCACGCAGTAAAAAACTGATCCTTAAACTCATTGAACTCATGCCCGTGAGCACCCGGGATGTACTTACCGATGAAAATTTTATCCCCGTCGGGGAAATGATGAAGAGGATCAAGGAGCAATTTGCTCTAGAACCACTGGGCGAACACCTCGGCAATGGCCCGGCTATTTATTACTCGGACGAATCCCGGTCGGTCAAAATCGGATTCATCGGCGCCATGACTAACCTTCATTTCTGTGATAGCTGCAATAAAATGCGCCTGACCGCCGAAGGCAAACTCCGGCCATGCCTCGGGAACCACGAGGAATACGACCTGCGCGAGCTACTCCGCACACCCGGCGTCAGTGATGATTTAATCGCTAAAACATTTATGGATGTCGTCGCTCGTAAACCCCAGGAACACACCTTCCGCGATAACTACCAACCCGGCCGTCGCATGATCGCCATCGGAGGATAAAAAGCCGCTGCGCTAGAGCACCGGAATCATCAACCGGATTTAATCCCTCACAAAACGAACGTTGACTTGTTTTTGTAAACGGTATTCTAGCTGGAGAAACTCTGGTCGGAGAGTTTTCCTGACTTCATCGCTATAAAGAGAAGCCTGCTCAGGATCATCCTGACGCTTTTGATGTTCTTTCATTTCATCATCAAAAATGGGCAGTTCAAAAAAAGAATCATTTTCCTCTGGCAAGACACGATCACAAGCTGTTTGAGATTTTTTCATCAAGGGCAATCTCACCGTATCTGATGAAAATAGCTTTTAAATCAGCATTCTCAAGGCTAATCGAAGATGTCTTCATGATTCCCAAGATATCAATAAAATCAATATCCATAGTACTTCGGGGGTATGCAAAAAAATTCACGGCATTACCCTCGATCAAAAGATAGGACTGGCCGGATTCATTGGCTTTGGCAATGAGATCGGAGTAGGTACTCATGACGACCAGTCTTATAGACGATTTTCCAAATCATGGCGACAAAAATACCGGAGCAGAAGGCTTCTCCTACTCCGGTATTCTGAAAATGAAAAAACTCTTGTATTGAATTACGCTCTGGCTGTGTTGAATTCTTCCACGGTATTAAAGAAAGCCCGCATGTTATTAAACGGGGTACCGGGAGGCACGTCACAACCGGAGGAAATGACAAAATTCGGATACTGTGCGGTGGCATCGAGAAGACCTTTTGTCTTTTCAATCAATTGTTCGCGACTGAGCTGGCAAAAGGACGCTGTCGGGTCGAGATTCCCGCAGAGGACTGTGTCAGCCGGGACCTTGCTCAAGGCATCCACGATATCCATCGGGGCGCCGAAATGATGGACTTTTACGCCGGACTCAAGGGCAAAAGGCAAATGCATAACCTTCGCCGCACAATTGTGAAGAATGATCGAAAAATCCTTATCTTCGAGGGCGGAAGCAATTTGTTTCACATAAGAAGAGGAATATTTCCCGAGCGCGCGCGGGGAGAGGAGTCCGGCGGCGGGTTCAGCCACCACCATCCCGTAAGCACCGGCGTCTTTAAGGGCCCTGCCATATTCAATCAGGAAATCAGTCACTTTCTGGAGGATTATCTCGATTACCTCAGGATCTTCGGCAGTTTGAACGAGGGCTTCACTCACCCCGAAAAGCCTACCGGCCAAGGAAAAGGGCCCGATCATACCAGCCAAGACTTTCCCCCCATCACCGACCTGAGTTAGCTTCTTGACCACGTCAATGGCTACTTGGGTCCGTTTATCCCCGGGTTTAGGAATCTTCAAAGACTCGGCCTGTTCTTTTGTCGAAATCAACCGGCCAATCACGGTAGGAATCTCATCGTCACTCATCCGGACTTCCGCACCGAAAGCTTCCGCTTCCAAGCTCAAGTCCATGGCAGATAGGAGGAACTCCGCGTGACATTCCTTGCGCAGGGCGATTTGCGCGGCGACTTGTTGATCGGCATTTGTGACGATGTCAATGACCCGGGCTCCGGTGAGTTCCATCCCGGGGTAAGTGGCTACAGGAATGGCGATACGATTTTTTGATGCGATGATTTGATCTGAGAGTTTCATAATGATTATTATCCGTTGTCGGTTAAAATCTTCCTTTTGCATTAAAATATCGGGGAGGTCACTCGTTAAGTCGAAAGAATAAATCCCCCGCCCCCCATAAAGCGGACTATTTCCCGTCAGTTTATCTTTTTGCGAGATGCAAAAGGGAGAATTAATTAACTTTCTAAATGTCTCTTTTAAAGTAGTCATATGAAAGCATCCATCGTAGATCTCCGATATAAAACCAAACAAGTCATGCAAGCCATTGACCGGAGGGAGTCTGTTGAAATTTATTACCGAGGCAAGCAAAAAGCCCTGATGATCCCATTAGAAAATAAAGTTTCAAAACAGGTGAAAATAAGCATTAAAAACCATCCCTATTGCTCCATGGACAAAGATATACACCCTATCGATCAGGTTATGGACAGCTTAAGAGGAGGGAGATATCATGATCTTTGACACGGATGTCCTCATCTGTGTTCAGCGGGGAAATGTCAAAGCCATTGACGCTATTAGTAATACCTCCGAGCTATGCATCTCAGTTCAAACATATCTGGAACTCATTCAATATGCCAAAAACAAAAATCAAGTCCGCCATACAAAATCCTTCCTCCACCAAGCCGGCTTCAAAATCCTGCCCCTGACCCCCGAGATTGGTTATCGTGCCATGGTTTATATTGAGGAGTTTTGATTATCTCATCATCTCAGTAGTGGCGATGCCCACATTGCAGCCACTGCGTCCTATTACCACCTGCCCCTGCTGTCGGGTAACCGGAAACATTTTGAACCAATCAAGGATTTGGATTTGAAGGTATTTAAACCCTAGGCCATCCCCCACGGAAAACTCCCCTCATTGACTTCAATTCATCCCCGCAAATATGATATTAAACTATAAACTCCGACCGACCGCATTGATGAGGGGTTTGATTTCCTGCATGAGGGTACCGAAGATATCGGGGGTGACTTGCTGTGCCCCGTCGCTCATGGCTTCCGCGGGATTTGGATGGACCTCGATAAGCAGGCCATCGGCTCCCATAGCCACAGCCCCTTTACAAAGGGCAATGACCAAGTCAGACCGGCCACAGCCTTGGCTCGGATCGATAATCACAGGCAGATGAGTTTCCCGTTTGGCGATCGCCACAGCGGATAAATCGAGGGTATTGCGGGTATAGGTCTCGAATGTCCGTATGCCGCGTTCACAGAGCATGACATGGGGATTGCCCTCATTCAAAATATATTCCGCTGCCAAAAGCCATTCCTCGATCCTCATGGATAACCCGCGTTTGAGCATGATCGGTTTACCTGTTCTTGCGGCGGCGACGAGTAGGGCGAAATTCTGGGCATTCCGTGCGCCGATCTGGAAAATATCGGTGTACTGCGCCACGAGATCGACATCTTTTTCGGCTAAGACCTCAGTAATGATAGACAGCCCGGTTTCTTTCTTGGCCAAGGCCAAAAGCTTTAACCCGTCTTCCTTGAGCCCTTGGAATTCATAGGGAGAAGTGCGCGGTTTATAGGCTCCCCCCCTCAGAATCGTCGCCCCGAGGGCTTTCACCGCTTTGGCTGTCGAAACAATTTGCTCTTCACTCTCGACGGAACAAGGCCCCGCCATCACTTGGAATTTTTTTCCGCCAATCACATTTTTCCCGCCATCCACAGGGATCTGCGTATCAGCCGGATGCCCTTCTCGGCTGACAAGTTTATAACGTTTCTGCACACGCATGACCTGGTCCACTCCCGGAAATACGGTGAGGGCCTCCAGAGTATGTTGTTTCCTTTCATCCCCGATACAGGCGCAAATGGACTGTTCCACCCCTGTAATTAACCGGGGTTCGTATCCCAGTTTACGGACCTCATCGGTCACGGCATCAATGTGGGCTTTCGGAGTATGGGGCTTAAAAACAATAATCATGAATCCAAGTTAACCCCCAATCTCCCCAAGCCTCAATCTTGTTTTTACAAAGCTGCCTTGACAAGGTGGGATCATTTTGAGAGCGTCGCACACGTGTTAAAAAAAGTAGGCATAATCATTTGTAGTCTCTGTTGTTTCGTCCTCATGGGCGGGCACTGGGCCGTTTTGCAAACGGTTGCTTGGGCGAATATGATCCGCACCTACTCAAAAGACACCACGATCCAGCAGGCCATTGAAAAGACTTTCGACGGGGGGCACCCCTGTAAGATGTGTAAACAAATTTCCGCATCCAAAAAGCAGGGAGAAAAACAGGATCAAAATAATACTCAAGCCGCCGGAAAACTGCTCGCGATCCTCTCCCTTTGTATCGGCTTACTGGTTCCACGCCGCCATTTGCTCGGACTTTTCAGCTTATCGCCGCTTATTGACTCAATAAAGTCATCCCCCCCGACTCCTCCCCCGTTAGCGGATTAACCCTCCTTCTTCCATCAAAAGAGTAAAGACACCTGAAAACCGTCTTCTTTTAAATTAATTAACGCATCAAAAAAATGTGCGCTCGATGATACTTTTTGCCGAGGTCCGTATCCCCGGAATATTCCCCCTCATCTTTCACATCCTTATCACACAAAATAAAATCTACTGCCGGAAACCAATGAGAAAATTTATTACACTCCTGACACTATTATCCTGCCTTGGATCTGCCCATGCTCAAGAAACCAAAACACAGAATCTCCCTACTAAACTCGCTACCATTGTCGTCAAAGGATCCACCGGAGATTCATCCACCATCCCAAGCGCGGCAAACGCCCGGGCCCAGATCGAGCAAGTGCCCGGGGGGGTGAATTTCATCGAGGCTGATGACTCCTATCTCCTCGGACGCACGAGCAATTTGCGTGATGCCTTGGATTACCAGCCGGGCATTTATATCCAGCCCCGGTTCGGGGCCCAGGAATCCCGCATCTCCATCCGCGGCAGCGGACTCGGGAGGAATTTCCACGGGCGCGGCATCCTGATGCTCCAAGATGGAGCCCCGTTAAACCTCGCCGACGGTGGATTTGACATGCAGTCGGTGGAACCCCTCGCTGTGGACTACATCCATGTGTACCGTGGCGGCAACGGCATTTTTGTCGGATCGGCTAACCTCGGTGGCGCAATTGATTTCGTCTCACGGACCGGATACAGCGCTGACAAGGTGCAATTACGTTTGGAGGCCGGTAGTTTCGGGTACATCCATGCCCAAGCCAGTTCCGGGATGGTCGTAGGGCCTTACGATTATTATGCGTCGGTAACGGAATACAAACAAGACGGTTTCCGCGCCCAGTCAAAACAGAATAACCAGAATCTCTTCAGTAACTTTGGCGTTAAAATCACTGATAACGTGGAAAACCGGACTTTCCTGAACCTGATCAAGACCGACTCCCAACTCCCCGGACAAATCACCAAGGGCCAAATGACCACCAATCCAGAACAGGCTAATGCGGGAAATATCGCTCTGAACCAGCAACGTGACTATTCACTCATGCGGTTGGCCAACCGGACCACGGTGAGCTGGGACGGGCAGGAACTCAACGGCACCCTATTCTGGACTTATAAAGACCTCTACCACCCGATCGTGCAAGTCATCGACCAAGTAACCAATGACCCCGGAATCGACCTGAATTACCGGAATAAAAGCGATCTCCTGGACAATCCAAATAACTTCATCGTCGGGGCGAGAACCGTTTATGGTTACGGCAATGACG
The DNA here is from genome assembly GCA_034440155.1 of Verrucomicrobiota bacterium. Taxonomy (NCBI): domain Bacteria; kingdom Pseudomonadati; phylum Verrucomicrobiota; species Verrucomicrobiota bacterium. The sequence goes on from JAWXBN010000087.1 coordinate 15,542, forward strand.
CCCGCTATTTTAATAACCTCGGAAATACCGGTGCACAATTCCTGAGCCGATCGACAGGAGCCCTCAATGTCGATCTCTATTGTGTAAATGAATACACATTCCTCCCCTCCTGGACACTCGTCACTGGGGCCGAGCTAAATTACGCCTCGCGTTCATCCGAACGTATCTTCCCAAATGCAGTGAGCAATGAAAATGAATACCTCGGCTTCAACCCTTATGCGGGTGCCCGTTACGCCGTCAACGACAAGATACTCATTTACGGCAATGTCAGCCGGAGCTTTGAGGCTCCCTCTTTTGGTGAACTCCAGCCTTTTTACCAACCACCCTTTGCTCCTGTAGCAGGATCCGACCTGAATGACCTCAGCCCGCAAACAGCCACCACAATAGAAATCGGCACCCGTGGCGAATGTGGCCCTGCGACTTGGGATGTGACATTTTATCACTCTTTGGTGGATAACGAACTCCTGACCTATAACCTCGGCGGTGGGGCTTCCGCCACGAGGAATGCCGACCAAACCATCCACCAAGGCATCGAACTAGGGCTCAATATCGACCTCTTCCAAGGAACCGACCCCAAGGGCCGGATTTTCGAAGACCGCTTATGGCTGCGCCAAGTATATAACTGGCAAAGTTTCACCTTCGATAACGATCCTCAATTCGGCAATAACCAGATAGCCTCGGCCCCTGAAAATTATTACCGCGCAGAGCTCCTCTACGAGCATCCTTGCGGATTCTACGCCGGACCAAATGTGGAATGGGTCCCCTCTGTGACTTACATCGACAACGCGAATACTTACTGGGCCAACCCCTATGCCCTGCTCGGGTTCAAAATCGGTTATGTTTCCCCGAAAGGATTTAATGTCTTTTTCGAAGCAAAAAACCTCACCGATGAAACCTATGCCTCGGCAGTGTCCATGATCGCCAATGCCGGCGGGAGAGACAGCGCCCAATTCCTCCCGGGCGACGGACGCGGTTTCTACGGTGGTGTGGTATGGAAATGGTAAACTCGCAGCAATATCCTCTGTGAATCAAAACAAATTGCCTAACACCTATCGTTGGTTGGCACTGGTTTGCAGTGTCACCCTCATCCTCAGTGCCGGCAGCGGAGTCCTGCACATCCTGATGACTTTTAGCCAAAAAGCCCCGCCTCCCCCTGGCCCATCCGGGCGCGGTCTTTCACCGGGACAATTTGCGCTGACACCCGCGCAAATTGCCTCGGCCCTGCCGGAAAAAGCAGCAAAGATTTCCGAGATCAACCTCCGCCTGATCGCAGGACAGCCTTGGTATATAGCTTATACTTCCGACTCAAAGATACCTCATTACATTGATGGTCAATCAGGTGTACTCGACGACTCCATGGACGGGGTTTTTGCCGCACAAATCGCGAGAGAGTTTCTCCAGTCGGATAAGGAGGTTAAAACGGATTATCTGACATCATTCAGCGGCGAATACATTAATATCTTCCGGATTCTACCCCTATACCGTTTTGATCACCATGACGGGAGCGAAACCTGATCCTCCGGGAAAGTTGCTATTAGCTAGATTATAGCTACTCCCATTCGCCGAACCGGACTGGGCGATGGTTATCGTGAGTGTGGCGCTTTC
>JAWXBN010000088.1 GCA_034440155.1 Verrucomicrobiota bacterium
GCTTTCCCTGTCTTGGGATCAATGTGAGTGTAGACCGAGTTAGGAGTTGCCCCCTGAGTCCAAGGCTTCGCAGTGCCACTAAACCGAGGAACTGCCCCCTTTGCGGCAGGTAATGCAGCAAATTGCTTCAATGCCATCGGCGAGCCCACGCTGTCGAGTTCCTGCGCCGGGACAAGCCGTCGTAGAGGGATTCCTCTTTGGTATTTCCCACGGTGGCGGTCTTGAGCAGGTTTTCCTTGTCGTAGCTATAAGAAACTGTTGGCGAGACGCCACCGGAAACACCCGGGACGGGTGTGCTCCCCAGCAAAGTATTCCCATCCGCATCGTACGTGGGGGCAATTTGCGCGGTGGGTGAAGCAATTTGCGTGTATTGATTCACGTCATTGATCGTACGGTCAAAAAACATCCCGCAGCACGCGGCATAAATGACCATCACAATCAACCCCGCTTTTGAGCAGAAACTTCCTGCCGTAAAAGGTGCGGCCTGCTCGTCCGGCCAAGGGCTGGCCCCGTATGTCGCGGCCCGGTTCATCTCAATGGGTATTTATCCTGAAAATGCATTGACGTGGATTGTGCCGCAAAGAGCCCTCTGAGGTAAAGAAAAGTTTCACGGTAAAAAGTCCGCGAAGGAACGTAAATTGCTCGGAGTTTTAAAATAAGCCAATGGTAGGGATGGATGGCTTAATTTTCAGCTGAGCATTTCATTCTCCAACCACTGCTGGATACCGGAGTCAGGCGGGTCGGGCACACACTCAAATTGCCTTGAAGAGACTACTGGGCTGCGCCGTTTTTGGTGGGGGCGGTGTTGGTGGTGTTAGCGGAATCGGGTTGGGTAGAGATTTGGGGTTTGTCTTGGGTGTCAGGAGTTGGTTTTTTGGCTGGTGTGGAAGGGGTTTTATTCTGGTCGTCAGCCGGAGTTTTTTTGTTTACGGGCGGGTTTTGAGATTTGGTGGATGAGGAGGAGTTTGTTGTTGAATTCGACTTGGATGTTGAAGCTTTAGCGGGTTGTTTTTTGGCAGGGGCGGGAGTGGGGGCAGTTTTTGTTTCTGTTGGTTTCTCCGAAGCTTTCACTTTTTGTTCGGTTTTCTGGGTATTTTTAGTTACGGGAATGGCAGGGGGAGTGGGCTTGTCATTTTTATTAGCTCCTGCATTTTTTGCTGTGGGGGAACCGGTTTTATGCTGGGCAGGTTTTTGAGAGGCGTTACCGATTTGTGCGGGGGGCACAGGATTCATGGGTTGTGAAGCAGGGGAAAAAGGGACTTGGTTGGGGTTAGAGGGATTCCACCCACCACCGAGGGCTTTGTAGAGGGAAATGACAGAGCCCAGATACTGGGAGCGGAGCTGGGAGAGCTGGAGCTGGGCATTAAAGAGGGCATTTTCCGCGTCGATGACGTCGAGGTAACTGACGATGCCCTGGTCATACTGGAGGGAAGCGACTTGGTAAGCCCGGGCGAGGGCGGCGACCTGGATCTGGACGGCCTCGACTTGTCTGCGGTACGTGCTCACGGCCAAGAGCAAATTGCTGGTTTCATTAAAGGCATTTAGGATGACTTTTTCATATTGGTATAGGGCGGCATCCGCTTGGGCGCGGGCGGCCTCGACCTGGGCTTTATTACGGCCAAAGTCTAAGACTTGCACACTCATGCCCAGACCGACGGAAAGGGCGCGGGTAATATCCGGGCTGGCGATGCCGAGGAGGCTGGTCAGGTCAAATTGGGGAAAACGGTTAGCCACATTAAATCCGATAAAAGCAGTGGCGGCTGCGAGTTCATGCTCGGCGAGCATGATGTCCGGACGACGGTCGAGGAGTTTGCTCGGGAGTCCGGCAGGCACTTGGGCCGGGAGTTTTTGCTGGTCGATAGGCAGGCCACGGGGTATTTTGCCGGGGTATTGTCCGAGGAGGATCTGGAGATTATTCTCCTGTTGACCGACCTCGCGTTGCAGGGCTGTGGCTTGGCTGATGACAGCCTGGAGCTCGGCTTCGAAGCGTTTGACATCCAGATCCGAGACGACGCCGAGGTCACCGCGGGCTTTGGCGATCCGATAGGCTTCGGAACGGGAGACGACAGTTTCTTTGGCGATCCGGTATTGGTTATCCAGATCGCGCAGAGTAAAATAGCTGATAGCGACCTCGGAAACCAGGGAGATGATCACCGCCCGTTTAAAGTCTTCCTGAGCAAAATATTGTTCACGCGATACCTGAGTAGCCCGGCGCAATTTGCCGAAAATATCGATTTCCCAAGAGATCTGGCCCCCGGCAGAATAAGACTTATAAAACCCGTAAGAAAACGGGACTCCGCCGGAACCATTATTACCGATGGCATTTAGCTGGTCAGCCCCACCGTAACTGCCCACGGCATTAACCTGGGGGAGTTGGTTAGCCTTGGAATTAGCGAGATTTGCCCGAGCTTGCTCGACACGGGCAGTAGCGATTTTCAGGTCTTTATTTTGTTTGAGTGCGACGTCGATGAGTTTGGTCAGTTCCGGGTCATTAAAAAGGGTCCACCAATCTTTATTAGCGATATTTTCCTCGGAAACTTTTGTCCCGCTGAAACGCCACGTGTCGGGGGTGCCGGTATCAGGGCGTTTATAGTCAGGCCCGACAGTACACGACGAGGTAGCCAGTGGCAGGAGGGCTGCTAGTGCGAGCTTTAAAAATGGATTAAACTTTTTGTTAAGCTTCATGTCAGGGTTTTGGTTCTTCATGTTCGGGCCGGGGCTCGGGGTCTTCGGCCATCATGTCATCATGTGTCACGGGAGTATCGATGGGATCATGCGTGGGAGTCACCTCGGTCAAAGCTCCATCTGCGGGTGTGGGGGAAGGTTCCGCCGTGGCCCTATGCCCCCCGTCCTTTTGTTTATTCTGGTGGGTCACGCTATAGATAAGGAAAAAGAATAACGGAACAAAAAAGACGGCCATTAGGGTCGCTGCCAACATTCCACCGAAAACACCTGTTCCGATGGCATGACGGCTATTTGCACCGGCTCCGCTTGCCGTCATCAGGGGGACAATACCGAGGATGAAGGCGAATGAGGTCATGAGGATCGGGCGGAAACGCAAACGGGCGGCTTGGATGGCTGCTTCATGGATAGATTTACCTTCATGCACGAGTTGGTTAGCGAATTCGACAATTAAAATGGCGTTTTTGGCCGCTAGTCCCACGAGGGTGAGCATCCCGATGCCGAAATAAATATCATTATCCACACCGCGGATGAATACAGCCAAGAAGGCACCAAAAATCCCGAGTGGCACAGCCAAGAGCACGGCAAAAGGAATCGCCCAGCTTTCATATTGGGCGGCCAAGACCAAGAAAACCATGACCATACCAAAGGCCATAATCAATCCGGCTTTTCCACTGGCTTCCTTTTCTTGGTAAGAAGTATTACTCCAAGCGTAGTTAAGTCCTTCAGGAATGAGTTCCTTTTTAGCGAGGTCTTCCAGGGCATTCATCGCTTGGCCGGAGCTGTAACCTTCGCGTGGTGAACCGGTCACCTGTGCGGTATTAAATCCGTTGAAATTAAAGACCGTATCCGGCCCGCTGACGATTTTGTAGGAAGCCACGGTATTAACCGGCATCATTTGGCCGGATATGTCTGAACGCACATAAATATTATTAATATCATCGGGTTTCATACGGTAGTCCATGCTCCCTTGGGCGAGGACTTGGTAGACTTGGCCGGACATAAAAAAGTCGTTAATGTAATAAGAGCCAAAGTAGGTCTGGAGGGTATTAAAGACATTCAGGATATTCAGCCCGAGGGATTTTGCCTTGTCGCGGTCCACGTCGAGATAGACTTGGGGGACATTAATATTAACCATGGTATTTGCCCCGGCGATTTCGGGCATTTCATTAGCCTTGGCGACGAAATCCTTGGATTTACCGACAAAATCTTTGTAGGGGAGATTAGCGGTATTTTGGAGCTGGAAAGAAAATCCGCCGACACTGGAGAGGCCTTGGATCGCGGGGGCATTAAAGGAAAAGGCGAGAGCCTCGGGGATCTGGGCGAGCTCCATGGATGTTTTTTTCAGGATTGCCCAGACATTTTCTGTCTTAAGATTGCGTTTTTTGAAGTCATCGAGGATCACATAGAAGGTCGCTTGGTTTTGGCCGCGCGAACTGAAAGCAAAATTCTGCCCGGTAAAGGTCAGGACATATTTGATTCCCGGGGTTTTTTCAAAGAGAGTCTCGATTTTTTTGACGGTTTCCATGGTTCTTTGCATGGAGGAGCCGTCCGGTAGCTGCACGACAGAGACGAAGTATCCCTGGTCTTCCTCGGGGATGAATGCGGTAGGGACTTTCCGGGCCAGGAATACGGCGGAGACAACCACGCAGAGGAATACAATGACGGCGATATACCAGAAGCGCAGGACCACACCGACCCCGGCGGTATAGACGTTTGTTATGGAATCAAAAACACGGTTAAAGACACCAAAGAAACCTTTTTTAGACTCATGTTCGCGGGGTTTGAGGAGGATGGCGCAAAGGGCGGGGGTGAAGGTCAGGGCGACTATCCCTGAGAGGACGACAGCGATAGCGATGGTGAGAGCAAATTGCTGGTACATTTCCCCGGTGAGTCCGCCCATGAATGCCACGGGGATAAAGACCGAACAAAGCACGAGGACAATGGCCACCAATGCGCCGGAAACTTCGTCCATGGCCTTTTTAGCGGCTTCTTTCGCGGAGAGATGCTCGAGGTCCATGATGCGCTCGACATTTTCCACGACGACAATGGCATCATCGACGACGATACCGATGGCCAGTACCAACGCAAAAAGGGTGAGGAGATTGATCGAGAAGCCTAAAATGGCCAACCCAGCCATGGTCCCGATCAAGGAGACAGGGACGGCGATACAGGGGATCAAGGTGGCACGCCAATTCTGCAGGAAGACAAAAACCACGATAAAGACCAGGATCATCGCTTCCACCAAGGTGTGGATGACTTCTTCGATAGAAAGATCGACGAAAACGGTGGTGTCGTAGGGGACTTGGTATTTGACGCCGTGGGGGAAGGCCAGTTGCAAATTGTCCATGAGGGATCGCAGGTTTTTAATGGTGGACAAGGCATTTGCCCCCGGCTCGAGATAGACGGGGATCAGGGCGATGGGTTTGCTATTCATGCGCCCGGACATTGTGTAGGACTGGGCGCCCATCTCGATAGTGGCGATGTCTTTGAGTAGGACATTCGAGCCGTCGGGATTAGCGCGGACTATGACGTTTTCAAATTCGGTAATTTTGTTATAGCGGCCTTGGGTGATGACATTCATCGTCATCTGTGTGCTGTCAGGTGCGGGTTGCGCACCGACTTGGCCGCCGGGATATTCCGAGTTTTGCTCTTGAATGATATTGGCGATGTCACTGACGGTGATTTTGAGTTTGGCCATCTTGAGCGGGTCGAGGATCAGGCGCATGGCGTAGTTAAATGTCCCGTAAACCATGGCGTTACCGACACCTTTGACACGTTTGATGGGGTTAACGATCTGTTGGATAGCGTAGTTCGCTAGGAAAATCTGGTCGTAACGGGGGTCGTCGGAGGTGATGGCGACGACAGCCAGCATCGCCGTGGACTGTTTGTTGATCTGGATACCTTGTTTGACGACGCTTTCTGGTAGCTGGGGCTGGGCGATGGACAAGCGGTTCTGTAGATCGACGGCGGCGATGTCCTGGTCGGCCCCGATATTAAAAAAGGCATTCAGGATCATCTGTCCGTCACTGGTATTAAAGGAATTAAAGTAAATGAGGTTTTGAATGCCGCTGACTTGGTTTTCGATGGGGGAAGCGACGGCGAGGGCTACAGTTTCAGCATCGGCCCCGGGATACATCGCCACGAGCTGGACCGACGACGGGACGATATTTGGGTATTGCTCGACGGGCAAGTTTGTCGCAGCAAGCAGTCCCACCAGTACGATCACGATGGAAATGACAGATGCGAAAATCGGTCGATCGATGAAAAAACGTGGGCCCATAGGGATCTATTATTTCTTGGTCTCCGTCGGGGCCTGATAAGGTACTGTTTTTACTATTGCCCCCGGACGCACTTTTTGAATCCCGTCAACAACAAGGGTTTCGCCTCCATCGAGTCCACCCTCGATTAACCAGTCATTGCCGACATAACGCAAGAGCTTGAGTGTGCGGGCCTCGATTTTTGATTCACTATTTACGATATAAACAAATGCCCCTTGAGGCTCTTGGAGAACCGCTTTTTGTGGGATGACAATCGAGTCATTCCGGGTGGCGCCGACCATGGTCACCTGCAAGTATTGGCCGGGAATAATCAAAAATGAGGGATTTGGAAAAATCGCACGCAGTGGATAGGAGTCCGTTTGAGTGTCGAGTTGCGTCGCGGTAAAGTCGATTTTCCCCGTTTCAGGATATTCCGTACCGTCTGTGAAATTTGCTTTGATCGTAAATTGGTCAAAGGGCATGTCGGTGAGTTTGCCAGATTCGGTGAGTTTACGGTATTGAAGCAGGGCACTTTCAGGTACACGGTAGTAGATATAGATAGGATCGAGGATTTGGAGGTCGGTGAGCTTGGTATTTTGAGCAGTGACATTACTCCCTTCATTCACCATGGTTTTTCCGATGCGCCCATCCAAGGGGGCGACGATGAGGGAGTATCCGAGATTGATTTTGGCGTTATCCAGCGCAGCGACAGAGGCCTCGAGGTCAGCTTTTGTGGACTCCACTTGTGCGGTGACATCATCGAGGTCTTTGGCGGCCACGGCTTTGGTCGCTACAAGAGGCTCATAACGGGCATAAGTTTTTTTGGCCAGTTCATAACGGGCGGCGGCCTGCTCGACTTTTGCTTGGGAATCGCGCACAGCCGCTTCGAACGGAGCCGGATCGATCAGATAAAGTTTATCACCCTTTTTAACAAATGTACCTTCTATGTAGAAACGTTTGGTAATGATCCCGGACACACGCGGGAGGATTTCAATATTTTTAGTGGCATCAGCTTGGCCGATGAATGACTCAGTGATCGGAATGGATTTAGGTACGACTTTGATCACACTGACGGTGGGAGTGGGACGCTCGGGGGCAGCTGGCTTTTTATCACATCCGGCGAATACAAGGAGGCAGGCGCAGAGTGCGGCATGCGTGAGTGGGAAGGATGGCCTGAGTGACATAGAACTTCATTTATTAAGTGGTTTATTAGATGTGTAAATCCAAAAAAGAGTTTTTTTATAAAAAAGAGTAAAACATGCCTGATTTTAAAGGGTAAAAACGATTTTTGATGAGTTTATAATCCGAGATATATAACAATAAAGAAGAAGTATTTATAAAATAATTTACGCAAAATTATTAGATGTATAACGGAAAACTGTTTGGGCCAGTGTTACGAATGAGAGAATATCAAGAGGAATGCTTGTTATCACTTAAATAAACTTGCCTGGATTCAGAATATCTTTGGGGTCGAGAGCGGATTTGACCTGTTTGTGCAATTTGCGCAGGGAGGGATTAGCAGCAATGGGCCACCAGGGTTTTTTCGCTAGACCGATGCCGTGTTCGCCAGTGATGGCACCTCCCCAGTGGATAATTTGCGTGAAGAGCAGATCGAGCATTTGATCCGATTTCTTGCGTTCGATCCGGCTTTTGTCGTCGATCATGATATTGACATGGATATTGCCGTCACCGGCGTGGCCGAAGCAGGCCACAGGAATGCCGTTATCCTTTTGCAATTTGCTCGTGAACTTGAAGAGTTCGACCAATTTACTGCGCGGCACGACGATATCTTCATTGAGTTTATGTAGGCCCGTGGCTTTTAGACTTTGAGAGAATTGGCGGCGGAGATTCCAGATATTGTCGCAATTTGCCTCACCGATAGCGGAGCGGATGTCGAACCCCCCGTTTTTCTGGATCAAACTTTGTAGCTCGGGTAATTCGCTTTTTACAGCGGAGTGGCGCCCGTCGATTTCCACCAAGAGGAAAGCATGGCCCTTGGGGATTTTATCTGAACCGAGGTATTTCCTCGCGGCACGCAGGGTCCATTCATCGGCCAGCTCGAGGGCGGAGGGCAGGTGCCCGCCGTTCAGGATCGCATCCACGCAATTTGCGGCGGCAGACATGGTTTTAAAGGATACGGCTAAGGCTCCGCGGGTTTGTGGTCGGGGAATGAGGCGGATGGTGGCTTCGGTGATGACCCCGAGGAGACCTTCTGATCCGACGAAAAGTTCAGTCAGACTAAATCCCGATTTATTTTTATGGCAGCGCCCACCTGTCCTGACGATGGTGCCGTCAGCGAGGACTATCTCCATGCCGAGGACGTAATGTTTGGTGACGCCGTATTTGAGACAGTGGGGTCCCCCGGCATTTGTAGCGATATTCCCCCCGATGGAGCTGTCTGCATAACTGGCCGGATCCGGCGGGTAATACCAGCCTACCGCCGCCGCGGCATCATCGATTGATTTTGTAATCACACCCGGTTGGACGACAGCGACCCCGTCGCGTGGGTTCATGTCGAGGATTTCATTCATCCGCGCTGTGGACAGAGAGATGCCACCCTTTGCCGGGACACACCCACCGACGTATCCGTACCCGGCCCCGCGAGTGGTCACGGGAATATTATTTTTCTGGGCGAAAGCCAGGATAATGGACACTTCCTTAGTGGAACGTGGCAGGGCCACCGCCTCGGGAAGGTGACGTGCGAACCATTTGTCGCCTGCGTGGGCCTCGAGGGTTTTTGTGTCGAGGCGGATGGTTGCTTTGGGTAGGAGTCGGGAGAGCTTATGATATAATGAGGGTGTGTCCATAATCAAGATGCGGTAGTGCCCCGATAGATGCGCGGGACGCGTTTGGTAATGCCGGTGAAGATCTCGTAGGAAATCGTGTCGCTCCATTTGGCGAGATGATCAGCGGTGATTTCGAGGTTCCCCTGTTTTCCGATCAGGGTGACTTCATCCCCGGTTTTTACGGCGGGCAATTTGCTCACATCGACCATGATCTGATCCATGGTGACGCGCCCGAGCTGGCGGCAGAGGACACCGCCGACAAGGACACAGGCCCGGTCCGATGCTTGGCGCGGGTAACCATCGCCGTAACCGATGGCGACGGTGGCCACACGCATTTTTGATTTAGCAGTAAACATGCGTCCGTAACTGATGGATTGGCCTTTGGCGACGTCTTTGATGAATGTGATCCGGGCTTTTAAACAAAGGGCCGGGCGGAGTTCTTTACGGAATCTGCTCATCGGGGACGCCCCGTAGATCATGAGCCCGGGCCGGACGAGATTAAAGTGGTTGTCTGAACCGCGAAGCAGTCCGGCGCTATTAGCGCAATGCACCAATGGAAAGTCCAGGCCTTGGGATAAAAGGGTCTTGCGGACTTTCAGGAAACGCTGCCGCTGGATGCGGGTAAATGCCGGGTCGATATCGGCGCTGGCAAAATGGGTGTAAAGCCCGCGCAGCTCGAGGTTTTTGAATTCCGTGAGCTGAGGGATATCCTCGCTGGCGGTCTCGTGCCAGAAGCCCAGTCGTCTCATGCCTGTATCCACGACGACATGCACCGGCAGGGTGATTCCTTGGCGGAGGGCCTCGTCATTAAAGGAGCGGGCTTCATCGAATGAAGAAAGACTGGGTGAAAAACGATTTGTCACGGCTGATTTGATCTCGGTGGGAAGGACCGCACTGAGTAAAAGGACACTCCATCCTTTGCCGATGGTGCGGATGGTGAGTGCCTCGGGGATATTCGCCACACCGAAAAGATCGACGCCGGACTGCATCAGGATCCCAGCGATTTGCGGCAGGCCGTGTCCGTAGGCATCGGCCTTGACCGAACAAAGGATTTTAACCTCAGGCCCGACCAGACGGCGCGCATACATGACATTATGGCGGAGGGCATCAAGATCGATCTCGGCCCAAGCCCTCAAGTTTTCTAGATTCGTGCTCATGGTTTTATCAGGGGTTTATCCAACCAGATAACGGGCAAAGCCACAATACACAGTTCATAGAGTGTACGGGAAACTCGGTAGAAAAAAAACCTAGATTGTCTTCTTTTGTAGGTCGGCGACTTTTACGTAGGAAATGGGGCGCAGGTAAACGGGTTCCAGCGTGGTACAGACAGGGATTTCTCGCCGATGCATTTGCGCGGCGATCTGTGCGACGAACCGGGCTTTCGGGAAAAGGGGATCCGGTGCAAATTGCGCGCGGATACCAAAGGTGGTCGTGATTTGAGTGCGGAATCTTTCTATATCAGGACCAGCAAAAAGCACGGTTTTGTCCGGGGCGATTTGCGGGGCCAGCCCTTCAATCGTGATAATATAGGTGTCTTTAAATGGTAGCCAGCGGCCATCACGGGATGCATAGATCGAAGCATAGACCTCGCCCCTGCGCGCGTCGGATATCAGACAAAGGCAGGAGGGGGTCGTGCCGGGGAGGGGGCATTGATTGATCTCGGCGCAAATTGCGTCGTGGGCATTTATCCCGTAAACGGGTTTTTGGAAGGGGAAATTCAGGCCGCCGACAGCCGCAATGGAGGCGCGGATACCCGTGAATGAACCGGGGCCGAGATTCAGCGCCCAGAAATCGATGCTGGGGAATCCCGGCGCAAATTGCTGCAGGAGCGGGAAAAGTTCAGATGAATGATTCTTTTCGGATAAAAAGGGAAGCTCCTGGAGTAGGGAATTATTTACTGTCAGGCAGAGGGAGGCTTTGGCAGTGGAGAGATCCAAGGCGAGGCATTTCATCGGGAGAAATTAATCCGAGAGGACGCCCTTGAAAATTTGAATTGTCCGGTGAGTTTCGGTCTGGTTATCGAGGGTGATGATGAACATCTTGCGTTTAAAAAGGCTGGTGGCGATCTGGGGCCATTCGATCAGGGTCACGAAGGCTTTATCAAAAATCTCTTCTAAGGCGAGGCTGGCGAGCTCCTCTTCGGATTGGAGTCGGTGGAGGTCGATATGGTATATTTTACCATTGGGAGAGTCGTATTCATGGACCAGGTTAAAGGTGGGGCTGGTCACTTCCCCTTCAAAACCGAGGCCTTTAGCGACTCCTTTGATAAAATGGGTCTTGCCGCTGCCCATCTCCCCGACGAGGCCGACGATGGAATTTGCCGGCAATGACTCAGCAAATTGTGCACCGAGTTTGGCGGTTTCTTCTGCGCTATTTGTATCGTAGGTGATCGAAGCCATGGGATAGGGTGGTTGAACTTTGCTTATTAGAACCCATTTTGCCGATACAGGTCAACCTCAGTTTTTGATAAATGTCTTTCCAAGCCTTTTGAAGGTTTTGGCTTTTGGAGGGGGGCAGGGTGAAAAGAAGCTCGTAATCTTCGCCGTCCGAGAGGGCTTCATCTAGAGAGGCACCCCTCTGGCGCGGAATATTCCCCGGATCAATCTGGTAAGAAAGTCCGCTGGCCGAGGCGAGGCGCGGGAGGTCTTCACCCAAACCGTCGCTGAGATCCATCATGGCCGTCGGCTTAAAATGGCGGACGAGCCATTTTGCCTCATTTAAACGGGGGGTAAAACTCAAATGTTTACCTTTGATACTGCCGCCGAGTGAACCCGTCACAAAAACCAGGTCTCCGGTTTTGGCTGTGCTGCGTAGGGTGAGATGTCTTTTGTCCGCTTCACCGATGGCGGCGATATTTAAGGCAAAGTCAGTGGCCCGGGTGGTCTCGCCCCCGACGAGATTCATGCCATACGCGCGGGCGGTCTTGTCCATCCCTGCATAGATCGCGGTTAATCTTTTGAGGTTAAAACTCGGTGGGATAAAAAGGGTGACCACTGCAAATTGCGGGATCCCACCCATTGCGGCAAAGTCACTGATGACCCGAGCAATGGCTTTATGCCCGATTTTTGCCGGGGCAGCCTCAGCGGTAAAATGTCGGCCTTCGACGATCGCATCGGTTTTGAGCAGGATATAGCGTCCGGGCGAGGCTCCCGCGATGACCGCGCAATCATCCCCGACACCACAGACGACTTTCGGGGAGTACCGCCATTTACCTGTCAGCAGTTTGATTAATTCATTTTCATTCCGGGGAAGGATCATAAGCCGGTTTTCAGTGCGAACATCAGGATACACTGAGAGAGGTTAAATGTCGCATGCATAATCACAGGAGCCCAAAGAGTGCGTTGGTGCTCATAGATCATGACAAATCCGCAACCCAGCAAGGTCAGGGGGATGAGATTAAAAAATGGGGCATCGTGCATACAGGCGAAGGCTACGGAACTGGTCACCATGGCGGCCTTCCACGAGATACGAGTTTTGAGAAAACGATAGAGGAAATGGCGGAAGACAAGCTCTTCGACCACAGGGGCCATCACGACGGCCATGACCAAGAGTATACCTAAAACCGTTACTGAGTCGGTGTGGAGCAGGATTCTGACCATTGTTTGCATTTCTTGCTCGCGGCCCAGGAGGAACATGATTTCTGTATTAGCTTTTCCGGCGACCAGAATCACTGGCCACAACGCAAATTGCGCGGTAATGCCAATAAAAAGAAGCAGGGCGATGCGTTTGCCCCGGGATCGGGGGTGGTGCGTGTGGTGGGGCTCTTCCAAACTAAAGGGACAGGGTAAATGATCTGTTTTTCGCCGGATACCGATGAGAAGGAAGAGACCACCCAAAAGGATCACCTGAAAAATAAATCCGGTATAAACAATGACCATATCCTTGGAAAACTGAGGGAAGGAGGTGAAACCGGATTTGATGAATGGAGTCAACAATATGGCAAAGATAAAAATCGACAGGACTAGGCCCATGTCCGGACCAGTCCACCCGGAGGGGGCCAAACGCGGTGCCAGGAAGTGGGCGTAATGTTTAACCTTCGACAAATATAGGACGTAAAAAACAAGGCAAATGAGTGAAAGGATTATTTGGCAACCAATGATTACAGCGGCGGTATTGGAGATTTGATCGAATTCACTCATGGCAGGACAGGTTGACTCACAGCCGCATTCTTCCCCTTATCGGGTAAATCTTCCAGCAAAAAGCGGCAGAGCCTGGATTTTCAGGCCAACAGGGGTGAGTAGAGTGAGTATCGGGCCCTTTGGATTTAAGTGGTGAGGTGCAAATTGTCTCGCGGGGAGAGTGAATGCGCTTTGACAGGGGGGAGGGTGAGTTGGTAGGGTGCGGAGGATGATCTCCGAGAGTGGAAAAAAAATTGAAACCGCCCAGATTCAACATCCTGATTATTTATGGCCGATGCCATGGACGGATGTTTTTCCTGTGTCCAGGCCGGTGGAAATCGATATCGGGGCGGGTGATGGGGGCTTTATTATCCAGGCAGCAAAAAAATTCCCAGGGATTAATTTCTATGCTATCGAACGATTATTGGGGCGGGTCCGAAAAATCGCGAGGCGAACCAAGGCAAACGGGCTGGATAACGTCCGGGTCCTCAAGCTAGAGAATAGTTATACGGTCAAATACTTGATCCCGAAAAAATCGGTTCATGCCGTTCATCTTTATCATCCTGACCCTTTCCCGAAGAAAAAGCAGCAAAAGAGGAGGTTGGTCACCGTGGGCTTTATTCATACCGTGGCAGACCTCTTGGAGGCAGACGGCATCTTCTATGTGCGGACTGACCATGAGGAATACTTCCACATTATAGAGGAGTGTATCCGGGAAAGCGGGCGTTTTGAGTCTTCCGGGGCCGAAAATCCGTATCGTGACCTGGTTACTGACTTTGAGAAGGAATACAGGGACCGTGGTGTAAAGATAAATTTCTCTCAATATCATCTCATAAATAATTAACAGGCAAAGACTTACTTTATTTATGTCTCGTTTTGGTTTAATACCACCGCCTTTCAGGGGACCGCAATTTTTCAGAAACTAGGGGGCTCGACTTCAGCCGACTCTCAGGCGGTGAAAAATCAATCCACCTTCTTCCCAGACGGTGGCTGGTGAATTTTTACATAATAAAACTTATTATATCTTCCTAATTTTCAACAACTAACATAAAAATTTCTATAAATAACATATTGACTATTGGTGGGGCATAGTGGTAGAAAATGGGAAGAATTGTAAATTTAGGTATATTTATCCCGATGAGCGCGCTTAATCAAGTCAAGTTTACTGATACTTATCATCTGCCCTTAGATGATAAGAAGCGCATTACATTGCCCTTCCGTTGGAGGGATGTGGGGGAAGAAAAAGTCGATGTCTTTCACGGCCTCTTTGATGAGCGCGACAATACCTTTACCGTAATGCCTGCAACGACTTTTAATACATTGGTTCAAAATTTCGGTGTGGGTTCTACTCTCTCTCCGAGCCAAATTACAAAGGCCAAGCAACGGCTTACGAGTAATGCCAAGCAATTATCACTGGATAAAAATGGTCGGATCAGCCTCTCGGTATTCCGTGATGAGAAAAATGATTTTTTGGTGACAGCAGCAATCGGGGGACAGGTCGTACTTTTGGGTGGGGGTGACCGCTTTAAGATCATGAGTCCTGCCCAATACGAGGCAGAGCAAAAAGCGGTTGATTTACCAATGGGGCAGATCATGGAGATGATCGGGCTCTAAACTTAGAGGATTTTTTTTATGTCAACATCCAGACAATATTTGTCGGAAGCAAATGTATGCCGCGGGAGTTTCCGCAGCCATTCAGAGCAGTCAGAGTTCCGCCGGGAATTCTGGCAGTACATCAGTATGCGGAGCAAAAAGCATCGTGGACAGACTGCGACCATTGAGAATTCGAAAAGATCCCAGTGGTTTATGGCGCAGCCGCGGGCATCTACTCATGCAGGTGAATGAAGATGGACGGATTTTATCATCAGCCCGTTTTATTACAGGCGGTCGTCGAGGCACTGGTGATACGGCCCGGGACAGTGATTGTGGATGGGACACTCGGTGGTGGAGGCCATAGTGAAGCTATTTTGAGGTCAAATGACAGTGTGAGGGTGGTGGGCCTCGACCAGGATGATGACGCTTTGGAGGCGGCCGCCCGCAGATTAATTGAATTTCAAGACAGGATCATGATTAAAAAAACAAATTATCAGGATGCAAAAACGGTATTAGGACAAATGGGTCTCGATACTGTCGACGGCGTTTTGCTTGATTTGGGGGTTTCATCCCACCAGCTCGATACCGGGGAACGGGGCTTTTCCTTTAACCGGGATGGGGCATTAGATATGAGGATGAACCGTTCCTGCGGGATGACTGCTGCCCATGTGGTTAATACTTATACGGAGTTCGAGCTTGAAAAGATATTCCGGGAATATGGTGAGGAGCACCAAGCCCGAAAAATCGCGCGGGAAATCGTTCGCCGCCGGGAAGATAAGCCTTTTAGCAGCACCCTTGATCTAGCCGGATTTATTGAAAAAATTTGTGGTGGTCGCCATGGAAAAATCCACCCGGCCACAAAAGTATTCCAAGCATTACGCATTGAGGTCAATAACGAGTTAGGCGCACTGCAAAATGGACTGGAAGGATTTTCGGGATTGTTAGCTAAAGGCGGGCGTTTCGCCGTCATTACCTTTCATTCATTAGAAGACAGGATTGTGAAGCATTACTTCCGAGATTGCAGCCAAGAGATGATCGATCATCCGACGTGGGCATCCGCGCGTAAGAATCCCCGGCATCTCTTCAGTCTCGTGACCCGCAAACCCGTGGAAGCCACTGATGACGAGATCAGGGCTAATCCCCGAGCCCGCAGCGCCAAGCTCAGGATCGTGGAGAAAATATAATTTATGTCACGGAACCGCCGCAATAATACTAATTCCATTAACCTCACAACGCTGATTGTGGCAGGAACTTTTATTTTTATCGTGGGGGCACTGGCTTTCTTCTACGTGCACCAGAAGAACCGTCTTGTATTTTTAGGGAATGAACTCAGGAAGATGGAACAGCAAATCCAGGTCTCCCGTGAGAAAAACGAGGTGCTCGCCGGTGCTGTGGCGAATCTGAAAAGCCCGCGGATCGTAAACTACAAAAATATCCAATGGGGATTAGGCCTAGTACAGCCGCACGACTCGCAATTCGTCGTTTTTGAGCAGACCCCTTCATCGGGCGCTTCTTCCCTGAATGTGGCTTCTGGAACTGTAAAAGCAACGCCGGTAAGAGGGGCGATACAAGGACAATGATCCAATGGAATGCCTATACGCGGGCGATGACGGTCAGTCTTATTGGCTTGACCGCCTTTACCGTTTTGTCGGCGCGTCTTGTCCAGCTCCAGGTCCGGGATCATGAGAAATATTATGAATTAGCCATCAATAACCACATGCGGAAAATCCCGATCGAGGCCCAACGCGGGGAGATCTATGATTGTAATGGGGAGATACTGGCGACGAGCCTGCCATTGAAGAAAATCACCATTGATCCGGTGGGGTTGAGGGAGGCTTATGAGTTCCAGATAAAAAGGATTCGGTCCAAAGCTAAAAAAGATCCCTCGGTGATTGTGCCCAAAGAAGGTGCTTTGGTGAAGGAATTTGGTCTATCACTGGCAAAAACCCTAGGACTACCTCAGGGGGAGGTTTTAGAAAAGTTAAACCGGAAAACCCGTTATGTGGAAATCGCCCGGCGTGTGTCCCCGGAGATGGTAGAGAACATCCGTGAGCTCAAGGCTCCACAAATCTTTTTTGACGAGGATTACCTGAGGAGTTATCCCCAGGAAACACTCGCGAGCCACATACTCGGTTACGTTGATTTTGACCAAAAAAGCGGTTTGCAGGGGATCGAAGAGCGTTTCCAGCATGTCCTCCGGGGACAGGATGGATGGCGGCGTATAGTCCGCGATTCTGCCGGACGCGAGATTGTGCCCTATCGTGCCCAGGATGTCCCCCCACGTAACGGGTACAATGTTATTTTGACGGTGGATAGCATTATCCAACACATTGTCGAAGATGAGATGGACACAGCCATGGCGGAACTCCAACCAGTGGGAGCGGTGGCGATCGTCACGAGGCCCAGGACCGGGGAAATACTGGCGATGTCCAGCCGTCCGACTTATAACCCAAATCTCCCCAAGACCGATCTTGACTCCATGCGCAACCGGGCGATCTCGGATATTATCGAGCCGGGGTCGACCTTCAAGATTGTCGCGATTTCCGGCGGGCTCAATGAGGGGCTAGTCACCTTGGATACAAAATTCTTTTGTGAGAACGGTGATTTTTTTTACGGGGGTCACTCTTTAAAGGATCATGATCCTTATGGCACATTAACCGTGAAAGAAGGTGTGCAAAAATCCAGTAACATCCTGACGGCCAAAGTGGCTTTGGAACTCGGGGAATCCCGGATGTATGATTACACAAGGAAATTCGGTTTTGGTGAGAGAACCGGGGTGATTCTCCCCGCAGAATTACGGGGCATACTCAACCCATTAAATAAGTGGTCGAAAATCAGCATTACGCGTATTCCCATGGGCCACGAGATCGGCACCACTCCTTTACAGATGCTCATGGCCATGAATGTCATCGCTAACGGGGGATTACTCATGAAACCCATGCTTGTGTCAAAAACAACCGACAGCCAGGGTCGGGTGATGGAACAAAACTATCCCCAGACCGTCCGCAGGGTTATTAGCCCGTATGCATCGGAACTCATGAATGAAGCCCTGAAAGCCGTTATTGAAAAAGGGGGAACCGCCCAGAAAGCCGCTGTGGAAGGATTCACTGTGGCAGGAAAAACAGGGACAGCCCAGAAAATCGATCCTAAGACAGGAAGATATTTCCAGGGAAAACGCGGGAAAGTCGTGGCCTCATTCGTGGGGTACATGCCTGCCGAGAATCCTGAGTTTAGTATCATCGTGATCCTCGACGAACCCCAATCAAAAGTGACGTATGGTGGGCAGACTGCGGCCCCGATATTCAGCCGGATGGCCCAGAGGATCGCCCAGCATATGGCCCTGCGCCCTTCACCGCAAACCACGCCAGAAAACCTTAACATGGCATCAAGTTTATAATGTTACTCTCGGAGATCATACCCCACATTGATGTGGAGAAGGTGACCGGAAACACGAGCGTCCCGGTGAGTGGTATAGCCCATGATTCGCGTAAGGTGCTTCCCGGTAATGTTTATATCGCCATTACAGGGTTAAAATTAGATGGTGCGCAATTTGCACAGCAAGCGATAGACCAAGGAGCCGTGGCGATTGTCCAAGAGGCTCCCGTTCCAGACTCATCGACGACCGCCCATCTCCGAGTCAGCCACGCCCGCCGTGCCATGGCGCAAATAGCGCAGGTATTCCACGGATATCCGGACGGGAAACTTAAAGTCGTGGGTATTACCGGGACAAACGGCAAAACCACCACCACTTTTATTATTAAACACCTCCTAGCCGGAACCGGGTGTAAGTCGGGTCTGATCGGGACAGTAGTATATGATGACGGTGAAAAGGAGATGCCCGCTGCCCGTACGACCCCTGAATCCACGGAAGTCTTTGCCATGATGTCCCGGATGATCGAATCAGGTTGTAAGGCCTGTGTGATGGAAGTCTCCTCACACGCTCTTGATCAGGGACGTGTGGAAGGAATTGATTTTGATGTGGCGATCTTTTCGAACCTCACTCAGGACCATTTGGATTATCACCAGACTTTCGAGGCATACTTCGATGCCAAGAGCCTACTTTTCAGGAATCTCGGTAAAGGTAAAAAAGAGCCAACCGCCTTGATTAATCTCGATGACAGTCGTGCTACAGAATTAATTTCACGGGTCAATCCTGTAGCCAAAGTCCTGACATACGGTTTTGCAGAGTCCGCCGATATGCGTGCGGTACTTGTCACACTCAAGAGCCGGGAAACAAAATATAAACTCCATTATGCGGGGGCTATATACGAAGTATTCCTGCCACTGGCCGGCCGACATAATATTTATAATAGCCTCGCGGCCCTGGGGACGGCGGTGGCACTCAAAATGGATATTAATGCGGCAGTAAAGGCTTTAGCGAATATTCCATTTGTGCCCGGACGCCTTGAGACTGTTGTGACGGGGATGCCGGTTGATATTTTTGTTGATTATGCGCACACGGATGATGCTCTGAAGAATGTGCTTTCGACTTTGCGTGAGACTTCCACGCGCCGGGTCATTACGGTTTTTGGCTGTGGCGGTGACCGTGATTCCAAAAAACGTGCTTTGATGGGTCGAGTGGCAGCGGAATGGTCCGACCATACGGTAGTGACCAGTGACAATCCACGGAAAGAGAATCCGTCAGAAATTATTGCCGCAATTTGCCTCGGGTTTGACGGGAAAAAGAATTTTGAAGTGTTAGAAGACCGTCGTGAAGCGATTTATCGTGCGCTGCAAATTGCTCAGGATGGTGACACGGTCCTGATCGCAGGCAAGGGGCACGAGACATATCAGGAATTCGCTAATGAAGTGGTCCCTTTCGATGATCGTGAGACGGTTCGTGAATTGGCTGCTATACTTTTGGCCAGCAAAGGAGACTTATGAATGGAGTGAAGTTTTCTGAAGCAGCATCATTTTGTCATGGGAAAATCTCCGGGACCAATCCGGACGCGTTCTTTACTGGAGTATCCACAGACACCCGTAAAGTCGGACAGAAAAGCCTCTTTGTGGCGCTCAAGGGGGATCGTTTTGATGCCCATGATTTTGTCGGAGCAGCCATCGCCCAAGGAGCCGCGGGGGTCGTGGTCGAGGAGTCCCGGGGTATCGAGGTGCCTGCCGGAGCGATTAAAATCGAGGTTACTGATACATTAATAGCTTTGCAGCAAATTGCTGAGGGATACCGTCGCAAATTGCCTGTTAAAACCGTGGCGGTGACAGGTAGTAATGGGAAGACATCGACGAAGGAATTTACCGCGGCCGTATTATCCAAAGGATTTGTAACGCGCAAAACACTGGGGAACTTAAATAATCATATTGGTGTCCCACTGACCATTTTCCAACTCGATACGGATACACAGATGGGAGTCATCGAAATGGGCATGAATCACGCAGGGGAATTAGCCCCGCTCATGGAAATCGCACAACCGATCATCGGGATTGTGACAAATGTCAGTCCGGTCCATATTGAGAATTTTAAAGATGAAAACGGGATTGCCGAGGAGAAGGCGACAGTGGTTCGTGGTATCCCGGCGGACGGGCATGCGATTATTAATCTTGATGACAAATGGTGCCCGATCGTTTCAAAGGGGGTCACTGCAAAAATCATGACTTTTGGGATCAATAACCAGAGCGCGACGCTCTGGGCGGATGCGATGAGTACAGGAAAAGACGGTATCCGGTATACCCTGCACCATGAGGGTAAATCATACCCGGCCTTCAGTCCGATTTTTGGTGAGCACATGGTTTACAATGCCATGGCAGGAAGTCTCGCGGGACTAATCAGTGGATTGTCGTGGGAAGCGATTTGCGCCGGGTTAGCAGAGGTGCAGTTACCCGGTATGAGAATGCAGCAACTCCAGATCAAGGGAGTAAATCTAATCAATGACGCCTACAATGCCAATCCTGTCTCAATGGCCGCCGGATTAAAAACTCTCAAGACTGTTGGTGCAGGCACAAATTGTTTTGCCGTAGTGGGAACAATGTATGAGCTGGGTAGCTTGGCCGTCGAAGAACACAAAAATGTCGGACGTTTGGCTGCTGAATTAGGCCTAGACGGTCTTTTTGCCCGGGGTGAATTTGCCACGCAAATTATACAAGGTGCCCGTGAGGCGGGGATGAAACCCGGACAGGTCAGTGCAGTAAATGAAGCCTTAGAAATTGCCACTTTATTGAACCAACAATGTAAACCGGGGGATCACGTGCTCATAAAGGGTTCACGTGGTGCCAAAATGGAGGAGGTTGTGGCCGCATGGCAACAACTCGCGCAATAAATGTTATACTATTTGCATAACCTAGCAGACTTTTTCGGGGGATTTAATGTTTTCCAATATGGGACATTTCGGATGCTGATGTCTGCACTGACAGCCCTTTTACTTTCCTTATTTATGGGGCCATGGGTCATCCGTCAGCTTCTCGCCCTGAAAATCGGTCAGCCGATTCGGTCAAAAGAAGAAGTGCATAAACTTTTTGAATTGCATGGTAAAAAGATGGGAACCCCGACAATGGGAGGAGTATTGATCTTAGCATCAGTGATTATCTCGACTCTCCTCTGGGCCCGTCTGGATATTCATTTTATTTGGTTGGGATTGTTCGTTTTGATTGTTTTGGGCGCACTGGGGTTTGCGGATGATTATATGAAGGTGGTCAAAAAGAATTCGAAAGGTGTATCCGCCCGGCAAAAGTTAGTTGTTCAATTTGGTCTGGCAGTCGTCGTCGGGATATTTTTGATTACAAACAATGATAGCGGGGATAAGATCCGTAATCTTTTCCTTCCGATGATCAAAACCCCTGTCATGGATATGGGGATACTCTCACTGGGCTTTTTTGCATTGGTCATGGTTGGTTCATCCAACGCGGTAAATTTAACGGATGGACTGGATGGGTTGGCCATTGGATGCACGATTACTGTCGCCGGCTCCCTTGCAATATTTGCTTATTTGTCAGGGCAACTGACGTTAGCTACCTATCTTTTGATTCCTCATGTAAGGGGAGTGGAGGAGTTATCGATCATGTGTGGGGCCATGGTTGGTGCGGGGTTAGGATTCCTTTGGTATAATTGCCATCCGGCAAAGGTATTTATGGGGGATACAGGTTCCTTGGCCATCGGTGGATTCCTTGGTTACGTGGCAATATGCATCAAGCAAGAGTTCGTCTTGGTGATTATCGGGGGTATTTTTGTAATTGAAGCCCTCTCGGTCATCCTCCAAGTCGCCTCTTTCAAGCTCACGGGAAAACGGATTTTTGCTATGTCCCCGATCCATCATCATTTTGAACTCAAAGGCTGGAATGAATCCACGGTGGTAATCCGGTTTTGGATTCTTTCGATCATTTTTGCACTCATGGGATTTGCCACGTTAAAACTGAGATGAAACCCGACCTTAAAAATTATAATATTGTTGTTCTCGGTGCCGGCCGTAGTGGTTGCGCAGCCGCACGGTTCCTTTTGTCCAAAGGGGCCAGAGTGACAATTCAGGATGAGGGCACTATCCGTGATGCCCAAGACCTTGTCCGAGCCGGATGCCAGGTACAGTCAGGGGGGGCAATCGATTTTGAAGGACGATTTGATCTGGCTGTGGTCAGTCCAGGAATCGATCCCCGTAAACTCTGGATTCAATCTTTAATAAAAAGAAATATCCCGATCTGGAGTGAGCTCGAGTTGGCATGGCAATTTTGTGAATGCCCGATCATAGCCATCACAGGGACCAATGGCAAAACGACCACGACAGAATTGCTGGAGTCCGTATTTCGCACGGCCGGGAAAAAGACTGTGGCTAGCGGGAATATCGGCCTGCCATTCACCGAAGCGATTGCAGAAAGCGGATCGCTGGATGTGATGGTCATAGAGGTCAGCTCTTTCCAGCTTGAACAAATCAAAGGGTTTCGCCCCGTCACCAGTGTGTACCTGAATCTTTCACCAGACCACCTTGACCGTTATGATTCCATGGAGGATTATCGTGCAGCAAAAAACCGTATTTTTGAGAATCAAAGGGCCGATGACAGTGCCGTGGTAAATGCTGACTTTCATTGTGACGAAATCACCGCCCGCAAAATAACATTTAGCACGACGCAAAAAAATGCCGATTATACTTTTGATGCGGGGATGATATTTAAATCCGGGGAGCCTTATTTTGATACGGGCCGATCCCTCTTGCGCGGTGTCCACAATGCTGAAAATATTATGGCGACACTGGCTGTGGCTGCTGAATGGGGTTTACCTTTTGAAAAAGTGACAGAAGCGATTTGCGCCTATCAACCGGCCCCGCACCGTTGTGAGCTTGTCGCAGTCATTAATGGAGTGAGTTTTATTAATGACTCCAAGGCGACGAATATTGATGCCTTAGGAAAGGCACTGCTGTCACAGTCCGGGAAAGTAATCCTGATCGCAGGTGGTAAAGATAAAGGGTTTTCTTTTGATTCACTCGCTCCTTTGATCGCTCAAAAGGTGAAGAAGGCATTTTTAATCGGCGAGACGGCAGGTAAAATAGCCGGTTCTTGGATGGTCTCGACGGAGATAGAGGATTGTGGCGACTTGGCCACCGCCACACGAAAAGCCAGTGCAATGGCTAGTGCAGGTGATGTGGTCCTATTTTCCCCAGCCTGCTCGAGCTTTGATCAATTCAAAAACTACGAAGACCGCGGGAACCAGTTTAAAAATTTCGTACTCCCTCAACAAGGGTATGATGAAGCAAACAACAAAACAACAAGAAGCCCCTTAGGGGTTAATCAGGAGATAAAAATCATATGAAACTCGGTAAGATATTCATCATCGTGCTGGCTCTGCACGTTGTGGTGATCGGTGGCATCCTTGGATACCACTTCCTCAAGAGTAAAAACAAAGGAGTATCTGCGGATATGGCGACACAAAACGTCATTGAATCGGCTCCTTCATCCATCAATAATAAAGTAGTGGCCGACATGGACAGTGCTTCCACGGCTATTCCTACCACCGACGCCTATGCGACGGAGATTATTACGGAACCGGCCTCTGTGGCGCAGTCCACTCCACCGTCCCAGACTACCCCTGTGGCCAAAGCTCCTGTAACTGCAACCCATCCAGTAGCGGTAGTCGTTCCAGAAACAGCTCCGGCTGTGGCGACTGCACAGCCTGTTCCTTCTGTGGCCCCTGAAGTTGTAGAATCTGTGACGCCCACGGCATCCGTGCCTGAAGTCATTGCCGAGTCTCAACATGTCGATGTGGCTACCAGTGTTGTGACTTATAAGGTTCAAAAAGGTGACACGCTGATTAAAATCGCCAAGAAAAATAATGTCTCCGTGTCCAGCCTGAAGACTGCTAATAAACTTTCGGGCGATAATCTCAAGATTGGGCAAGCTTTGACAATCCCCGGGAAAATGACAGAGGTTATTACAGAGCAAGTTGCTGTGGTGGCATCTAATCCTGCGACCGGCACGGTCATCGAAAAGAGTGCAGAGATTAAGGAAACCATTGTCACGGAAAATGTCAGTCATACGGTTAAAAAAGGGGATACACTCTATCGCATCTCCAAACTTCAGAATGTTTCCGTGGATGCAATCAAGTCAGCGAATAAGCTGACCGGTGAAAACCTCAAAGTAGGTCAAAAGCTTGTGATCCCGGGTAAAACAAAGACAGTCACTAAAGCCCCTGCCCTCCAGACGGCCAAAGTGTCGGCACAGACCACTTCAACAGGAAATATGAATGTTTATGTCGTACAAAAAGGTGACAGCATTTATGGAATAGCCAAAAAACACAATGTACCCGTCCAAGAACTTGTTTCTGCTAACAATATCAAAGACGTGACAAAAATCAGTGTCGGGCAAAAACTATCCATCCCTGCGAAAGAAAGTACGACAGCAGCCCCTAAAGTCGTGGCTCCGGCAGTCATTCCCGCAGGTGCGACAGCCGTTCCCTCAACCCCTGTTAATGGTGTCGCCGCGATGGCTACAGCGAAGGTTGATGAAGCTGTCAAGACTGTGGTGCCTGTCCAAAATACGGAAAGTGCCTCGTCACCCGCTGCAACAGTGCCTGCGAGCCAGATGCAAATGGCTAACAGCGAAAAGCTCGACTAACCTTGTTGTAAATTAAAAATTCCTGATTAAAGGCCGTCCGTAATGTTTTCCACCAAACAAAGTGCCATCACCCTCGTTGTCGTCGTATTGATACTGACGACATTGGGGTTAGTGATGCTTTTCAGCACCAGTGCATTTGCCATGAAACAAAGTGGGGACCCCTACTATTTCATCGAAAGGCAGGTTGTCTTTCTGTTGCTGGGTGGGGTGGGATGCATTGCGGCGGCTTGCTTAAATTACCAAAACTACGAAAAGTATGCTTGGTGGATATTAGGGGCGACGATATTGGCTCTCATTCTATGTTTGATACCGGGTTTAGGAATAAAGGTCGGAGGAGCCAGGCGTTGGTTGAATCTTGGATTTACACGTTTACAACCAGCGGAATTCGCAAAGTTAGGTGTCATCATCTTTCTTTGTTTTTGGATGGCGAAAAATTATAAATTGGTTCCAAAATGGGATTGGGGGTTTATCTATCCCGCACTCATTGTTTCTGTGCCACTGGCCCTGATTTTTCTACAACCTGACTTAGGAACGGCTTCATTAATCGGTTTAGTCATGATCATACTGATGTTCATAGCGGGGACGAAAATGAGGTATATACTCCCGAGTGTTATTCTCCTGCCTTCGATCGTTTTGACGATCGCATTAGCGATCCCCGAAAGGCGTGCACGACTGCTTTCATTCCTAAATCCAGAAAATGACAAAGACGGGAAAGGTTATCAAGTCTGGCAAGCCCTGATTGCCTTGGGCTCGGGGGGGATTGATGGTTTAGGCTTGGGTAATAGCCGCCAGAAAATGATGTATCTGCCGGAAGCACATAATGATTTTATTTTCCCTGTTATCGGCGAAGAGCTTGGACTCTGGTGGACGCTCGGGATTGTGTTTTGTTACATCCTGATCATGGTCTGTGGATTCATGATCGCCGTCTGTGCCAAGGACAAATTCGGTCTATACCTGGCTTCAGGGATTACCCTTCTGATTTGCCTACAGGCCGTTATTAATATTGCCGTTGTCACAAACCTTTTGCCGAATAAGGGAATGCCCTTGCCTTTTATCAGTTACGGGGGATCTAATTTATTGGTCTGTCTGATTGGCATCGGTATCTTAATCAATATTTATAGGCATGGGGTTTTTATCGAAAAACATGACCCTTTCGCGATAGCGGAATACACACCGAAGGTCTAAGAATTATATGAACTTTGTCATTGCATGTGGCGGTACAGGAGGACACCTTTTCCCGGGATTAGCCGTGGCAGAGGTGCTCAAGGATCGTGGACATGAGGTGACTCTCTTTATTTCCAGTAAGGAAATCGACAGGCTCGCACTAAAAGATTATCCAGGATTGCATGCAGTGAGCCTATCGGTGGTTGGTTTGCCGCCGATTTTCTCACTGAGGATGATTACATTTATCAAAGGATTTATTAGCTCGATTTTCAAATGCCTGTCGATTTACCAGACTGATGCTCCCTCATGCATACTTTCTATGGGCGGGTTTACGGCTGCACCTCCCGTGATTGCCGGGTGGCTCAAAGGAGTGCCCAGTATTGTCCATGATTCAAATGCTATCCCGGGTAAGGCAAATGTATTGGTATCTCGGTTTGTCTCCAAAGTAGTTTTAGGCTTGGATGAGTGTAGGTCATATTTTCCACATAAACCTGTGGAAATAACAGGCACACCACTGAGAAAATCATTGAAGTCGGCCACTGAAAAGCATTATGAATATTTCGGTTTGAATCCTTTGAAAAAAACGATTTTGGTCATGGGCGGTAGCCAAGGGGCGGGGGGAATAAATGAAGCTGTCCTGAAAGTCTTGCCGATCATGAATGAAGCCCAAAAAAGGGAATGGCAATTCATCCACATTACCGGCTCCAAGGATGAATCCAAAGTGCGTGAAATATACAGCAAGACCGGTGTGGTGGCATTTCTAGCCCCATTCAGTCATGAGATGGGCGAGATGTACCGAGTGGCAGATATCGCCATTTCACGCTCGGGAGCAGCGTCGATGACAGAACTTTCATTCTTTGGTATTCCGGCGGTTTTTATCCCATACCCTTATGCCGCCGAAGATCACCAAACCAAGAATGCCCGTATCTTTGAAAGGGCCGGTGCCGCACAACTTGTTTCACAAGAGGAAGCCACCCCCCAAAAGTTAGTCGATGATATTAATAAACTTTTGAGTCATCATGATGAATTTTCGAAAAAAGCACGTGCACTTTTTGTCGAAGATGCTGAAATAAAGGTAGCAAACGTTATGGAGGCATTATGTCGTTAGACATGAATCATATTCAAAAATTAATTAATGAAAAAAATGGACGCATCCACCTGATCGGGGTGGGGGGGTCGGGAATGAGTGGGATCGCCCGAATCCTCCTCCAGAAAGGTTGCCCAGTCAGTGGCTCTGACCTGCTACAGAATAACGAGATTGAAAAACTCCAGGCGCTGGGATTAAAATTCCAGAACCGCCATCATGCCAGCCATGTAAAGGATGCGGCCTTGGTGGTTTATTCATCGGCTATCCGTTGTGAAAATGAAGAGTATAAAGCCGCACAAGAAGAGGGTATTCCCTTGGTTCGTAGGGCTGAGGCATTGAGTGTATTGATGGGTTCGCAAAAGTCTGTGGCGGTAGCTGGAATGCATGGGAAAACCACCACGACGTCGATGTTGGCATTTGTCTTGAAAGCTTGTCACCAGCAACCCAGCTACTACGTGGGTGCCGAAGTGCCTGACCTTGGCGCGAGTGCGGAGCTGGGTATGGGCGAGCAATTTGTTGCGGAGATTGATGAAAGCGATGGTACGGTGACATTGTTTGAGCCGGAGTATAGTATTGTGTTGAATATTGAGGAAGAGCATCTCGATTATTACAAAGATATCAGGGCTATCCTCTCGGCCTTTGAGACGCTGGGGAGTAATACCCAGAAGAAAATTTTCTACTGCGCAGATGACACTGAAACTTTCCTGCTCTTTGCGAAAAGTGACAAGGCGGTCAGTTTTGGATTTGGTGATGTGTCGACTATTAGGGCTATTGACGTGCAGCCGGGGCAATTCAGCTCGACATTCAAGGTTATGAATAATAACTGTTTGCTCGGATCTGTGACGCTGAATGTCCCCGGCAGGCAGAATATTTCCAATTCCCTTGCGGTGATTGCTGTTGCCCTTGAGTTCAACCTTTCATTTGAAAAAGTCGCCAAAGCATTGGGCGGATTTTGTGGTGCCAGAAGGCGTTTTGAAGTGAAGCTCAAGACAAATAATTTTGTTGTTGTCGATGATTACGCCCACCATCCTACTGAGATTAAAGCGACTTTAGCAGCGGCCAAAAGCGGTCATAGCCAGAGGATTATTGCTCTCTTTCAACCGCACCGTTACAGCAGGACCATGCATTTCAGGGATGAGTTTGCCAAGGCATTTAGTGATGCAGACCTGCTTTTCCTGACCGATATATATGCGGCCAGTGAAAAGCCCGTTGACGGGGTCACTGGAAAAACAATTTATGATGCCGTCAAGCTGGAGTCTGGTATCCAAGTGGATTATGAACCAAATTTCCGCAAGTTACTCTCAAAGGTTTCGCAAATTGCTCAGCCTGGGGACATGATTATCACTCTCGGGGCAGGGAATATCCATGAGGTGGCGGCTAAAATTGCGGATGAACTCAAGACTTTTGAAGGCATCCGGGCTGTGACAAAGCCTGAAACAAAAATTCTCCGCCAAGAACCAATGCGTAAACATACCACCATGCATGTGGGTGGTCCGGCACAATTTTGGATTGAACCAGCTGACGAGGTGGACCTGAAGGTTATTCTAGAGTACGCAGCCTCCCATGATATTCCACGCATTGTGGTCGGACGCGGGAGCAATTTGCTCGTCAAGGAAGGGGGGATTAATGGGTTTGTGCTCCATCTTGGTTCCCCGTATTTTAAACGGGTTGAAATTCTTGAAGGTAACAGGATCCTTACAGGTGCCGGTGCGCGTAATAAGGAAGTCGTGATGCAGCTCAAGCGGATGAATCTCGGAGGATTTGAGTATTTGGCCGGAGTTCCGGGGAATATAGGCGGCGCATTAAGGATGAATGCAGGAGCCATGGAGGGGAGCACATTTGATGTCGTCGAGAGTGTCCGCTTTATGGATGACCGAGGAATCATTTATGACAAAAAGAAAGAGGAGCTGGAAGTTTATTACCGTAATGTTCCTGTATTCAGGACTCACATAGCCCTTTCCGCAGTTTTGAAAGCCAGTGTCGATACGACTGAGCAGATTACCCAACGCCTCAAGGTGATGGATACAAAACGCTGGACGACACAGCCGGCGGCCCCTAGTGCCGGGTGCATTTTTAAAAATCCCGCAATGTGTGGGGCAGGGAAATTGATTGATGAGCTCGGACTGAAAGATACGAGGGTCGGAGGCGTGCGTGTCTCCGATATCCACGGTAATTTTATCATCAATGATGCCAAAGGCACCGCCAATGATGTCTTAGAATTGATCGAAATCATCAAACAAAAAGCCAAGGAAGTCCGGGGTATCGAACTCGAAACGGAAGTGATGATCTTGGGCGAGGATGAGGATGGAGTGATTTATGAATAAACCGGTTTCACAAATGAATATTGCAGTCCTTAAAGGGGGGATTTCAAGCGAACGCGAAGTTTCCCTCCGCTCAGGGGCTGCCGTCGCAGAGGCATTAGCCGGGGAAGTGGCTTCAGTTGTAGAAGTCGACATCCAGTCGAAAGATTTTTCACTGCCAGCAGGTATCGATTTTGCCTTTTTAGCGTTGCATGGGGAATTTGGCGAGGATGGACAAATACAAAATATCCTAGAGCATAAAAAAATTCTCTACTCGGGGGCGGGTGTAGAAGAAAGTAGGAATGGCTTTGATAAAATCCTGACAAAGTTACTCTTCGAAAAAGCTTCTGTCAAAACCCCCGGATTTGAACTCCTTGACGAGCCCCAGGCTCGTTTAAGCAAATTGCATGCGCCAATCGTGATCAAGCCGCCATGCCAAGGTTCCAGTGTAGGTATCGAGATTATCAAGGGAGAGTCTTTAATTGCTGGTGCTATCCAAAGGGGCTACCGCTACGGTTCGCGCCTGTTAGTAGAGGAATTCCACCAGGGGCGTGAATTGACGGTGGGGGTGATAGGAGGAGAAGTGCTTCCGGTAGTCGAAATCCGTCCAAAGAGTGGTTTTTACGATTACACAAATAAATATACCCAAGGGGCGTCGGAGTACCAAGTGCCTGCGGATCTTTCTCCGGAGGAAACTGAAATTGTGCAGGCGGAGGCTTTAAAGGCTTATCATGCAATCAGTGGACACCTTGTTTACGGGCGCGTGGATGTGATCCTCGATTCGAAAAAGAATCCATGGGTATTGGAGGTCAATACCATTCCTGGTATGACGGGGACGAGCCTGCTCCCGAAAGCGGCGGCGGCAATGGGCATTAGTTTTCCAGCACTCTGTTTGAAAGTGATTGTCGAGTCGTTAAAAGCCCGGCTATCAGTCAGTGAGGTGTTATTATGAATTACCGGAGAAGCACGGGAATAAACCCGAAACTTTTGAATGTCAAGGTCACTTCCCGTAAGAAGACGACGGTTAAAACCCAATCCTCGGGAAAATTTCTCTTGGTACTGGTGATTGTTGTTTTCTCCCTGACGGCAACAGTATTGGCTACAAAATTCCTAGCCCAAAAAATGTTTTATGAAAATGAGAGTTATACGCTCCAGAATATTTACATCGATAACCATGCCCAGATGAGCCAAGTCGAAATCCTGCAAATTGCCCAAGTAAAAAAAGGGGATAACCTTTTTGCTCTGGATTTGGAGGAAGTCCGCAGCAAACTTGAAGGGATCCCTCATATTAAAAATGCAGAGGTTTATCGACAGCTACCGGATTCCTTAACCATCCGGCTCATTGAAAGGCAACCTGTCGCGCGATTGGGGCTGTGGTCCGGGAAAGTGGATAATGGGGTGAGGGTTATTGACCAATATTTATTAGATGACGAGTCCGTCGTGATGGGCCGCCGGCCGGCGCAATCCCCTCATTATCCTTTTTTAGTCGGTCTGAATGAAAAACAGGAAATTAAGGAGGGTATGAAACTGGCTAACCCGGAGGCCATTGCCGCCTGTAAATTATTAAAAAGAATTGATGTCAGCCCGGCCCGTTCGATTATTGAAATTGTCCAAATAGATGTTTCAAAAAAAGATCAGGTGACGTTGGTCTTGAATGACGGGGCAAGGATCAAAGTTTTGTCGCAATTTGTGGACGAACACATTGAAAGGCTCGAAGCGATTTTAAATTACACACATCAAAACGAAAAAATCCTGCAAACAGCTGATCTGACGGTGGATCGGAATGTGCCGGTGGTATTCCAACCATAGGAAAAGGGGGAGGAAGTAATGAGGAATAAATCAAAAATTATAGTAGGATTGGAAGTAGGGACTTCCAAAGTGACAGCCATTGTCGGGGAGATAAAACCGGACAACTCGATCCAGATATTAGGATTTGGCAGGTCAAAGTCT
Source organism: Verrucomicrobiota bacterium (assembly GCA_034440155.1). Taxonomy (NCBI): domain Bacteria; kingdom Pseudomonadati; phylum Verrucomicrobiota; species Verrucomicrobiota bacterium. Next base: position 30,985 of record JAWXBN010000088.1, read on the forward strand.
GTGGGGATCCGCAAGGGAGAAATAAATGATTTTGACATGACGAGCGAATGTATTTACCAGGCGCTCAACGAGGCAGAGCTCAAAGCTAATGTCACGATTAATGAATTATATCTGGCGTGTACGGGTGGACATATCAAAAGCTTTTCACACCGGGGCGATGCAATGATTTCAGGCGAGGAAAGTGAAGTCTGCTTGTATGATCTTGACGAGGTGGAGGAATCCGCCAAGGAGGCGGCCATCCCAGCAGAGGACACTTTGATCCATGCGGTGCTCCAACATTATTATGTGGATGGAAAAGAAGGAATCCGTAATCCTGTTGGACAATTGGGTACCAAGCTTGAAGCGGATTACCTCCTGATACACGGGCGCGAACTGAGGATTAAAAATGCCATCAAATGTGTGAAGAGTACAGGGGTCGAAGTTTATGATGTGGTTTTTTCCCCTGTAGCCGCCGCCCAGACAATTTTGAAACAGGATGATAAAAGGCATGGTGCCATAATGATCGATATCGGGGCGGGTACCACTGAGTATGTTGTTTATGCGAATGATGCCATAAAGCATGCAGGAGTCATTGCTGTCGGGGGAGAACATATTACTAATGATATTTCGATTGGATTAAAGCCCACCTCGGCAGCATCCGAGAGGTTAAAAATCGAGCATGGAAGCCTATTAGTGGAAGATATGGATTCCCAAGAGCTGATCAATTTAAGGGGTGAGTTAGCCTATGAAGAATGGACCGTTTCTAAGGCTGACCTGACGGCTATCATGAGGGCAAGGGTGGAGGAAATATTTGAACTAGTCCACCAAGACATTGAGAGCAAGGGATTGATGCCTTATTTAAGGCATGGTGTCTACCTGACAGGAGGATCGAGTATGATTGTGGGAATCGCTGAGCTTGCGGAGGAGGTTTTTGAATTACCGGTCAATGTCCTTCAGGGGCCACAAACAAACACGCAAATACCCCTTGATTTGAATCCTGAATATTCTGTGGTCGTGGGGCTCTTGAAATATGCACATAAAGTCGAAGAAGAAAAAGCTGAGAGAATGCCGCATCAGACACTTGAACGGATCAGTCGCCGCGTAATGGATTTTATCTACGCGATGAAAAGCTTAATATTTTAAAATAATAGATCAGAGGGAATAAATATGATTGAATTCAATAGGGACGGAATCTTGGGTGAACAGGCCTCACTACCGCCAAGCCGTATTAAAATATTCGGCGTGGGTGGGGTGGGGATTCATTGTATTGATAAAATGATTATTGAAGGCCTTAACCAAATGCCTTTGGTTTCTTTTGATACCCGTGCACAATCCCTTGAATCGAGTATTGCTGGGGAAAAAGTACTGTTAGGCAAAAGGATCTTACGCGGGATCGGGGCCGGGGGTGATCCTGAGTCTGGAAAATCGGCAGCCACTGATGATGAGGGGGTCATCCTCTCACTGATGAAAGATACAGACATTGTTTTTCTGGTCGGCGCACTGGGGGGAGGCACAGCTACGGGAGGGCTCCCTGTATTTGCGAAGACGGCCCGTGTCGCGGGAATAAAAACAGTGTCCATAGTGACCCTTCCCTATGACTTCGAAGGAAAACGCAGGATGGATGATGCCCGGCGGGCATTGGATCTATTAGAGGAGGTTTCGGATTGTGTCTTGGTTTTGGATCATTCACGTTTATCGGATTTGATCGATGAGATCGGAGGATTGAGGAATTCATTTGAATCCATGACAGATCTCCATGTCAGGGCTATTTTGGCATTATGGCGGATGTTGTCCTTTAAAAACCTCGCAAAGATTGACTTTGAAACCATCGGCAAATGTTTTGAGCAGGATGCACAAACTTTATTTGGTTATGGTGAGGTCAGGGACAGGAATGTGAAGGATGCTTTGGGCCATGTATTTTCCAGTGTTTTAATGGGGAATAATATCCTTTTACGCCAGGCGGACTCCGTCCTGATGAGTATCACTGCGGGAAAAGAAATGACCATGCAGGATGTCCAGCACATCCTTGATGATGTGAAACTGCGATTGAATCCGCAAACAAAGATACAAGTTTCAGCCAGTATCCATGAGGATTTTGATGACCGTCTGAATATTTCAGTTTTTGCAATCACTCCCCATGGACGCCCGGAAATCAAACCCCTGTCTGTGGTGAAGGATTCAGCCGAAATCGAAATGAACCTCTTTCAACAACCCGCCAAAACGGTTAAAGAAAAATCCGGTTCAACATCAATGGCATCAGCTTTTCCGAATGGCCTTGTAGAATCCGAGATAACAATTAAACCTGCGGCAACGGTAAAGCCTAAGAAGAAGAGGTTGGAGAAGCAGGAGTTAATTGAATTCCAAAAGCAAAAAGGCCGTTTCGATAAAACAGAACCCACAATGGTGAACGGAGTGGATCTCGATATTCCCACATTCATGCGCAAAAAAATCGCTATAGGAGCGGAGTAGTTCCTCGAGTGTATTTCATAATCAAGCGCCGGTAGGTTTCTGAAGGATTGTCGCCGAAGGGATCCACGGGCATGCGGCGGGTGCCTTGGGTAAAATCAATGGAATAAAGCCCGAAGCGTGGGGCGTATGATCCCCATTCATAATTATCAGTCATTGACCAATGAAAATAGCCTTTAACCGGGAAACCTTCTTGAATCGCTGTGTCCACAGCCTCCAAATGAGCAGAGAGGTAAGCACTGCGGTGAACCCTGTCAAAACGGGGATAGAGTTTGTTGTTAAATGATCTTCTGGTAGCCATCCCGTTTTCAGCAATAACAATGTCAAAGCCTGGAAAAGACTTTGCATAAGACCGGATAAAGAATCCTAATCCTTGGGGAAGCATACGCCAATCCCACCATTTACTCGTAACGGCTTGCAACATTTGCATCCTGAGGGACTTTGTCTGGTATTCCCAATCCCACCAGACCGGCCAGCGAAAAGCGTGTGCGCTGAAGGGATCGTAATAGTCAAATGCCACATAATCAAAAAAACGGGTTTCACCAGATTCATACATCTCTTCCCAGAGTGGACGCAGGGAATTTTCTGTAAAGAGTTTGGGTAACAAGGCGAGTTGGAGTTTTCTTGCCAGCATACCGAAAGCGTAGGAGGGATCTTTTTTGAGGGGGAGCTTGGCATCACGGAAATCGTGATCAAACTCTTTGGCGCGCCGTTTCAGGTAGAGTGGGAGGTCGTGTAATGGTTTTTTACCCTGACCAAAGTGGAGTACATCGTACCAGACTCGGTCCACCCAATAAAGATCATGGCAAAAGTTATTTGTCGAAATATTCACCTCGCCCCACTTATTTTTGGCATATAGTTTTTTAAGCCTGCTGTAGGTACGGACATGGGCAGTGTAGAGGTTGACGAGTGCTTTTTGGGCGTAAAGGGGGCCTCGCTTGAAGGAGCCGGGGAATATTCCCAGAATGTATTGGTTGAGGATGAGGATATTGGCCTCATTTATGGTGATAATCCAGCGCAAGGGAGGATGTCCATTTTCGATGAGTTTATGATTGATCCATTCGACCGTATCAACGCAATGATTGCTGAGTAAGTCGATATTTTCTGTTTTTAACCAAGGATCGCTCCCGAGCCAATTTGGATGGGTAAAGTGGAAAAGGGTGACCAACGGGGTTAATCCTTGTTCGTAAGCCGAGGATATCATCCCGGCATAATGGGAAAGGGCCTTCAGGTCATAAGCCGGTATTTGAGTGGACCGGATATCTAAGGAAGGTTGGAGTCTGGTCCATTCGATTCCCAGCCGGAATGAATTAATGCCCAAGGATCTGGCTAGGGAAAAGTCTTCTGCGTAAATTTTCCAGAAGTCAGCAGCAAGTCCCGAGGGTGCGACCTCACGCTGTTTTTCCCATTGAGCCCAATTATTAAGAGGTTCACCCTGATTATTGTATCCCCCTTCGTGTTGGTAACCGGAAGAGGATACGCCCCAAAAAAAGGGAGAAGATTGATTTTGGTCATTCAGATGATTCATCAAGTGTGGCTAGCTCCTTTGGAGGTCGCATGTTCACCCCGCAGGGTGACTTGATTATGCTCTGGCCGCGATTTATCATGGAGTAAAATATCTGTCACTTCTTGGGCTGCATAGGGGCAGCCGAGTAACATCGCCTGACGGCTCATAGCCTCTAGTTTGCCTTCGGTTTTTAATAACTTTGCGAGACGGAAGTGTATGGTGAGAGTATCGGGACATTTGATTGCAGCGCCGTTCTCGAGGAGAAAATCACTATTCCTTTCTTCCTGTCCAGGTATCGGTGAAATGATGACAATGGGTAAACCGGAAGCCAGGGCTTCTGAAGTAGTCAGTCCACCTGGTTTTCCAATATAAAGATCCGAAGCAGCCATCCAGAGATTTATTTCATTGGTATATCCCAGAAGGGTAAAAGCATCTTGCTTTTGATGCTGGGCAACTTGCTTTTCCACCCCTAGCTTCATCTCGACGGATTTTCCACAGAGGACAATCGTATGGAGGGGGAAGTTAATCCGACAGAGGGCTGCGATCATAGATGCGATATCCTCATCCTTGAGGCCACTGAGGTTGAGGAGGATAATTCTTTTACCGGGGGGTAAGTTTTTGAGGGTACGTATTATGATTTTATCGTGGGGTTTGCTGAATACCGGATCGATCGGAATGCCGGTGGTGCTAATCCTGTCCAAGGGGATGCCGAGAGCCTCTAGGTGGGCGTGGACCTCGTCTCGGGCGACAAAGTAACGGTGAAAATTCCGTGCAAGCCACATGGCGTGGAGGTCGTAATCTGTAATGACGATCGATAGGTTTGTGTGGAGTGTCCCATTACCAATCAAGTGGGAGATGATACCCGCAGGCATAAAGTGGGTGCAGAGACAGATGTCAGGCTCGAATTGTTTAATAAAATTTACCAAGGGCCTCGTATTGAGCCTGTCAAGCATGAGCCGCATCTTGTCGGTTTTCCATGGTTCATCAGTCTGTTTATACCACCAGCCGAGGAAATCAGGAGCCTTCTCGACGAGTTGCGCGTAAAGTTTCGAGTAAAAATCCCGGAAAAGTTTATTCGTGAAATCCAGTGCGTCACAATGCCGGACTGCTGCAACATCCGGTTTCAGGGAGAAAGCTTTTTCGAGGGCTGAACCACAGCGGACATGACCAGTGCCGGCACTGGTGGAAAGGATAAGGACTTTATGTTTCATGGGCATTTCTGTCGAGTGACCCCTCTTATATAGTTCTAAGCACCTGAAAAAAAAATGATTACAATGTGACAAGATGGTGTCATGCCCATGGCGAGAAAAAGGGGGGAACAGGATGTGTTTAGGGTGAAATCAATCTTTATATTATGCATCTGTACGAGAATGTATTTGCAAAAAAAAGGAGGCATGAGATAAAGAGTACAGTTCTTTGGAAAAGTAATTACAAAACATCATAAGCACAGGGAAGGCCGTGGGAGTCGGCTACTGTTGCGCAGCGGTAATAGAGTGACGAATGCTTCAATTAAACCAATCGGTTATGGAACCGGTGAAGGTGCAAGCAGGAGGTTATCAGCTCTTAAGTCCGAATATCTGTCTTATGGATGCTCATTCGTTCCCGACGAGTGTCGGAGGAACGAAAAAACTTTTTCGCAAAAAAAGAGAATGAGGCATAGTAAAGAGTTTTTCCGGAGTAGTCTCCGAATATTTCATATTCGCCTTCTTCAAAAGATTCACACTTGCCCTTCGTAAAAAAACAAGAAAGTGAATCAAAGAATATGAAAACGAATAAAATATTAACGCTGGCAACCGCTTTGCTGGTGTCAGCCCTGTCAGTCAAAGCTCAAGTAACAAGTTTTAGTGATATTAATTATTGGGTAGGAAGCGGAACAAATCAATCCGTTTTAGTGATTGACTGGAAAGATGGTAAAGCCCCTCAAAGCATCGCTTGGGGATACCAATGGAATGGTTCTACTACTAAAGAAAATATGCTTACGGATATCGTTGCTGCTGATACAAAGCTTTATATGAATGCATCCCCTAGCGGTTTTGGTCTAGCCCTTTATGGACTAGGTTATGATGTTAATGGTGGCGGATTTGCAACGACAGCGGGAACATCCTTTGATTTACAGGGAATTGCAATGGGCCCATTCAATGGATATCCTGCGAACTCAACTCAATCCCTAACGAACCTATCAGTCGATGCCATGGATCACTACAAGCAGGGGTGGACTTACAGCGTAAATCCTGCTGATGGTTATTGGACTGACTTGGTAGGTGTGGGTAATCCATTCAGTGGAGGTTTATGGCAACAAGGTTTTGGTTTATCCAGCTCTGTCACTGACGGACAATGGCAGGCCCTTACTTTCGATGTAGGATTTGCGAATTTTTTTGCCGCATTTCCTACCGCAGCTCCCGGGACTTATCCGATTACTGGGACAATTGCTGCGCCTTCCCCAGTGCCTGAACCGAGCACTTATCTCATGATTATTTCAGGTCTATTTGTGCTTACTTATGTCGTGACTCAAAGTCGCAAAAACAAAAAGTCCATTACCCAATAATTATTAATGATTGAAGTGATGAAAGGAACATCATGAAACTCAAGACGGGTTTTACACTGATAGAGTTGCTAGTTTCAGTAGCCATTATTGCAACATTATTTGCGATGAGCCTTCCCGTGTACCGGAAGGTTAAGATTGCTGCATCAGGTCCTATAGCAGCTAATACTTTGAACCAGCTCCGAATAGCCGGCCAAATGTATCAATCTGATAATAATGGTCAATACTGGAAATATGTCGATCCTGTGGCAGGAGGAAATGCTTGGTGGTTTGGTTTTGAAACCTCAGCAAGTGCATCCCTTCCTGAGGGCCAAAGAAGTTATGATGTTAAAGGGGGGACACTCGGAAGATATATTGGTGGGGCGACTAGCGGGGTAGGTGTTGATCCTGCTTATTCCATGTATGGGGGTACATTAAAAGCTAAATTTAAAAATGGTCCGATCGGATATGGATATAATGTACTTTTGGCCAGGAGTGGTTCTGAGCCAAGCATGTTTGGATGGATTGGGTTTGGATCTCCCCAAACAGTGGACTCCATTCAAAATCCTTCACAAGTTGTTGTGTTTTGCACGAGTGCCCAGGTGAATACCTTTCAAGCTCCTGCAAGTACTTCAAATCCCATGATTGAAGAATTTGTTGGAATAGATGAGTACAATCCGACAATACATTATCGTTTCGGGGATAGGGCCATGGCTGTTTTTGCCGATGGGCAAATTGGCTATGTTCCAATCGACCTATCAACTTTGGATAATAAGATGCCGAATGCAAAAATTGGGAAGCTTGCGGCAAAATATCTAGGTTTATAATCTTCATTCAGTAGATTAATTTGATCGAATAACGGCTAATTTAGTTCAATATGCAGGAAACAGGCTTTCACGACTGATGCAGTCCGACAATAGATGATTTGGATCATTGCTATGTCAAAATGATGTTTGTTTTAATGCCTGTTGAGGAAATAATTTTGGAAAAGGATTTCCAGACGATTAGGGCCGCCACTTTTGATTTTCGCTGGACAAGCGGATTTGAACTCCTTCCTATCAAGATTCATGGATTTAATCCTCATTATAGGAGTGGCTTGGTGGGTGGTAAGGTGGGGGAATATAATCTTGATCTTATTTATTGTGAATGAGCTTGGGCGACCTGGGTATTGTCTGATATTGAGGCATTATCACGGGTGTCTATCACTCCAAGAGGAAACAACATCTTTTCTTTGGTCGCAAGTGCAGATAATAATGATTCGATCAGGTTACGCTCACACAACCGTATCAACATTAATCGAGCCCCAGAAATCGCCATGGATCCTGCAGGTTGAACAAGCAGATTCACATAATACTCTGAAGAATCAAAGGTTGAGTATTTTTTTACAATCTTGTCTTTCGAGTCTTCTTTTTTCCTGACGAATGGAAAATTGCGGACGGTTTAAAGGTGTAGCTCCTCACCCCTGTGTAAGGATATAAAGGTTTAGCGACTTTATCGGGCTTGTTTTTTAAGCAAGCGTCCAACCACAAAAGAGCGAATACACAGGATCAGGAAAATCAGGCAGAGGGTGAACATGATGGACATGCTAATGGCAGCCTCCGGGCGTGCGACCTCAGCGGCACTGCTGCCGAGTAGTTTGAAGGCATTGAGAGTCCCCTTGAAAGTGGCGATCATCGAGATCAGAGAGAGGGTAGCTGCTGCGTGCATGACATGTTTGCGTAGGGCATCTTTATATCCCAGTGCCCCTAGGATCATAAATGGGATACCGAAACAGGCAGGGATGAGGGCAGTCATACTTTGCCTTCCTGTGAGAATATAGGAAGCGGCTCCGAGGATAATCATTAAAAATCCGGTGATAAGTGTGATTTTTGGCATAGGGCTCTAATCTAACTTTGGTTTTAACTTCTGCAAGCAAGGAATTTGGGATTCACGCATGCCGAATTGCCTCATAAGTTATGACACCGGGGAGAGGGAAGGTGGGCGGGGTCAAAAAGAACGTTGACTCAAAAGAAATGACACCGGAACAAAGGAGTCA
>JAWXBN010000089.1 GCA_034440155.1 Verrucomicrobiota bacterium
AGGTCACCTTGATCAAGGAGTGATCCCTCTCTTTCTCAACAATTTGCTTTTCAATATCCTCGCCCTTTTCGAGTAATGCGCTGGATTGACTTTTCCCCTTCGCTAGGGCGGCATATTCATTAACCGCCTTTGAGAGATCCAGCTCAGAGATTTTTCCTTCGAGATCATTCTGCTGACGTTCTAGATCGGAACGTAATTTCGGCAGGTCAGTCTGACTGGCGGCTAATTCCTGCGTGGCTGTGTCGCATTTTGCGCAGGCATCATCCACATCCTTTTCGGACGCCTCGATCTCGCTCTTTAACCGAGTCAACCGCGATGACTGTGCTTGGGCATTTTGGAGGAGATGCCCCTTTTCCATTTTACGGGAAACCAGTGTATTCATGCCGGCCTCGATCTCGCGACACTTTTCGAGTTGTTCCTCCATGTCTTTGATTCCATTTTCGTACCCAGGAATGGATTCCTCAATCTCTGATAATTGCGTGGTGGTATTTTTCAGATTGGCGAAATCTCGGTGTTGCTCTTCTAGGGAATTCTTAAGTTTATCAAGTTCCTCCGAGAGGGATTTTTGAAGGTCATTAGCCTTCTGCCAATCGGTATTAGCCCGTGGCTCACCATTTTCTCTCATCATGAGATCACGTTCGTTCATCATCTTTTTGAGAAAGAGTGCATCCCCTGCAGAACCAATGGCTTGCCCGGTCTGCGCACGGAGAATCTGGCCAAGGGAGGCACGTGCATCCGGAGTGATTTGTGCGGCGGGATTCAGCCCGCTTTCACCTTGGTGTACCCAGCATAAACGCCAGAGGCCAGGGGTTTCCCCTCTACCGCCTTGGGGCAACCTTCCGAGAATCTCAGCCAGCTTCGTCTCAGCATCATCACCGGCCAGGTTTTCTCTCCGTCCGTCTAGAGAGGTAATACTGAGTTCACATGTCCCATTGGGCCCGGTAAATTTCTTTACCAAGGAGTATTTATTCCCACCTGATTCAAAGACCACCTCGATTTCAGGTTTGGAATCATTATGAGGCCTCATCCGTTTGTGGGTCTCAGCATTCCCACGAGCTTTAACAAACAAGGCGTCATGAATGGCATTCATCACCGTGGATTTCCCGGCTTCATTCGGGCCGTGAATGAGCTGCATGGATGGATCAAAGTTGATTTCCAAGGGATGATCCCCACAGTGAATACGATAGTTTTTTATCTTTGTAGAAATTAATCTCATAGGACCACCTCATTTTTAGAGTATTGATACATAATCTGGAGAGCGAGCTTTGCATCCTCCGCAGCCTCCCCCTGAGCGGACTTCATGATTGCTTGGAGCTTTTCGACGGTATTACGGACAAATCCCCCTTCTGATATCCCGGCAATTTCTTCCGGACTAGGCTCGAGGAGGATATCGACGTAATCCCTCAGGTAAAGGAGGGCTGCCCGCTGGTTTTCTATCACATCCTGTAGCTCATGGAGCAGCTCCATATTAAGCACTCCAGAAAGCTCTATCCTGAGCAATTTGCCCGCCGGACGGTCGATTCCCTTCAAACAATCTTTCAGGCTCTCGACATCATCCTTGTTCTGGATATTCCGATTCTCCATCAACCATTCGTAGGCTGTCGTGCAGATCGATTCGACGACCGGGAGTGATTGTTTCCCGTCTAGACTGACTAAAAGGACATTGCCCGAGTCATTATTTCTGAAACGATCTGTTTCCGGTGTGCCACTATACCAAATACGATCCCCGACTTTGAGGGTGCCGTGCCAATCGCCTAGGGCCAAATAATCCAATTGCGCATTTTTGACGGCTCCAGGGGCATCAATGACTCCTCCACCCCCTTCTCCATCCTCAATCTCGAAACCGTGAACCGGGCCGTGGGCTAGGCCGATCCGGAGGTAATCACTTTTTGCGAATGTGGCAGCCACTTGAGCGAGATGCTCCGTCGGATCTACAATAACCAGCTTCCGACTCAGGGGGCATGGGAATATCACCACCTTGAACTGATCCAAGACGACCGGGTCAACCGTCTGGCATATCGTAACATTATCAGGGCAGTGCTCCTTCCAACATTTCCTTTCATATAGGTTATCAGGCTCACGATAACCATCATGATTACCCGTTATCAAAATCACCGGTAACGCAATTTGCCTGAGGGCAGCACATGCCTTGACGATCGTGTCACTACCCACACCGTGACTATCGAAAATATCCCCTGCGACAACGATAAACTCTGCCCCCTTTGCTTTAGCCACTTGCCCGATAGTTTCGAGGGTTTTAATCCTCTGCGTGCGTAGTAATGCCCCACCGTCCCCCGGGATCTGGCCGAAACCCGCCCCGAGCTGCCAATCAGATGTATGGATGAATTTCATTGTTTTTTAATCCTCTTATTCGTGATTTTTGTTAAAGTGTTCAGATTCTTCTTCCTCGACCCCATCGGATAGATCCCCGATATCCTCTATTATCAAAGGTTTTTGATTATAGGCTCATTATCGTGTGAATAAAAGAAACAGGACGTCAGCGGACATCCTGTTGTCTTAGACTATTCCTGTCCGGTCATTTCGCCATGGTGATCATCAGTCAATTCAATGTTACTCAAATATTTCGAATACTCCGTACATACCTTGAACTCCGTATGAAACCGATGACTGATTTTATGCCGCAGCAATAAGTCGAACCCGCATTCTTTTTCATACGCGAGACACTGACTCATGGCCTCATCCACCTCATTCATCTTGATCGCTGTCATCGACTTCCAGAAAGCGATCCGCGGCGACTCCACTACTTCCGGGCCATTAGCAAACTGCAATAGGTCGTCAAATTTCTCGCCAGCATAGAGGATTCTCATTTTTAGATCCTGTGCATTCCATGTGTATTGATAATCATCACGGCAATCCTCTAGCTCGTCTAAACACGCCTCCGCTTCATTAACCCTGCCTAATCCCAAAAGGCAACGGATCCGGCGGCAGACATTCCTGTTCGCCCTCAAAACCCTTTTCACTCCCTGGACATGGTCTGGAACCTCTTTTTCGATATACTCCATGGCTTTCCCCCAGTCTTTCCACGAAAGAAATGTATAATAGATAAAATCATCAAACTTATGGTTCTCTGAAGGGATTTCTTTGACTTGATCCTCTAAATAATCCCGTAAATAAAACATCTTCGTAATAAAATCCCATCCCATCCCCGGTAGCACTGTGAGCATCATTCCTTTATAAAACCCTGGCATACTGTGTGGAAACCATCCATCCAGTGAAAACCGTAATTGATTTAAACACTCCTTGATATACTCCAGGTACGCTTCCAATCCACGTCTCTCGGTATGATGGCAAAGCTGTGTCCCCGTTAAAAAGAGGTCCCCTAAAACCCGGTCGTTAGGCTCGGGTCGTGATACTTTCAGCACCCCGTCTTGGAGATGAGCCTCCATCCATTTGACTGCCAACATCAAATTGCTATGCATACACCCATAATGAATTTCGTAGTGGAGCAATGAACTTTGATCGGTTAATTCCTCGTAGTGAACCATGATATATGATCCTCCAAAAGAAAATGAGTAACAATTCACGACTGTTTTCTCGGCATACGAGTCGAGGTCCTCCACTTCAGTATCAAATATCTTTTCCAGTCGTTGTTTGAAAAATAGGATAAACTCCTTGTGAGTCAAAATGTCCTGATCCTTGCCTCGTTTCGAGTCGGTAACACCTGTAGATTGATGACAAATCCGGTTCATACTCAGCTTCCTCCTCATGGTTGTATTTTTCGCGTTTGTGATCACACCCCTATATACATGTGGACCTTGTCAGCCCCCCCACTGACAAAACCTATCCCAAACGTCCAAAGTATTACCTACGTTATTTCTAATAAGTGCTTTAGATTATTTCTTGAATACTCCCCCTATTATACACCACCCATCAGACATTTACGGGGGTACCGGCAAAATAGTTAAAAAAATCCACCGCAGAAGCTTATATTTCCTGTCAATCGTAAATATGAAATAATCAAGTCCATCTACATGAGACTGATATTGACTAAGCGATCCATGATGTGTGATGAGTCAATAATAACATTATTATTGACGTATCAGATTTTGATCAAATCCATGTACATGAACAGTCCGGATTTGCTCACGAGTATTAAGACACAGAGAAGACTTGAATAGGGTCTCATGATATTAGGATCATCTTCTCATTCTCGCTCGTCATGAGAATCTCATGTCGACTTTTCCCAGTGCAGATCAGTATCTTCATCTCATGCCCACCGAACGCATCAAACGTCTCCAATGCCTTTCGGCAATCGGCTGTCCTCAGCCAACACGCGCTTATTATTCCTTTTTCTTAACAAAGCGCACATTGCTTCGGGTCTTCCGAGGGACGAATGCTTAACGGTTAAGCATTTAGGCGTCTCCAATGCCTTTCGGCAATCGGCTGTCCTCAGCCAACACGCGCTCATTATTCCTTCTTCTTAACAAAGCGCACATTGCTTCGGGTCTTCCTGGTACATGGAAATATGGTCACTTCTACAAAGGCACGTCTCCAATGCCTTTCGGCAAATTGCTTCGGGTCTTCTCACCGGGAAAAAGGGAATGTTCCAAGTAGTGATCTAGTCTCCAATGCCTTTCGGCAAATTGCTTCGGGTCTTCTTTGAAAGAAAAAAACATGGAAAAACTAAACACGCGTCTCCAATGCCTTTCGGCAAATTGCTTCGGGTCTTCGTTATTGGTATCGTGGATCGTTTCACGGGGGCACGTGGTCTCCAATGCCTTTCGGCAAATTGCTTCGGGTCTTCCTGTTGGCAAAATTGAACAATACTCCTATGCACCCAAGTCTCCAATGCCTTTCGGCAAATTGCTTCGGGTCTTCAAAACGACAATCAAGTACACATCTAGTTTCGTAATACGTCTCCAATGCCTTTCGGCAAATTG
>JAWXBN010000090.1 GCA_034440155.1 Verrucomicrobiota bacterium
ATTTGCACCACGAAGGATGATGGGAACAAGATGGGTTAACTCATTCTGTAGGGCGCGCGACCCCGGTTGCCGAATGCCGAATGTCCGCGTGAAACTCTGGGATTATGCCCAGAACCGTACGACCCCCATCATATCGGCACCACTAGTCCTTCCACCTCGGCCAATTTCTTCTGGTTCATATCTAATGTGAGGAATGCACCCGCACCCAGATGAAGTGCAGTGGCCACGTGGAGAATGTCTGCTAAGCGGTGACCTCCATCTAAAGTATGCGCGCCGCTCAGCGACTCCGCCCGCTGATGCACGTCAGCCCAATCTACAGGCAGCACACTCAGGATTCCCGCATTCAGATCGATCTGAATATCTCGCAGCATTTGCAGGCCTTCATTTTGGGGAAACCCCTGAGTTCTGTCATGGTTGTACAGACGGATTTGGAGCCGCACGGACTGCCGAAACTCCAGCAGCAACAGACTCGAGACCCGTAGCGGTCCTAGAAGCCCCACCATGAAAGCATCCGCTTTCGAAGAATTAAACTGCGTCCGGTAAAGCGCACAGAGAAAGGACGTGTCGGGAAAGTGACTCATCCTTCTTCCCCCTCTAGCTCGTCTTCCCGCATTGCCGCCACCTCCCCTTCGGTGAATACCCGATCACCCCAAATAGCCTTGCGACGCGCAGCAAAGTCAGGTTTGGCAGGACGAGCATCCCGCGCGGGGGTCCATCCCGTGAGCACCCCGATGGGTTTCCCACGCTTTTCGATATGGATTTCTTCTCCTTCGGCGAGCCATACTTCAAGCTTTGAGAAGGAATTACGCAGATCACGAACAGTTACGGTTCTCATGTGGACATATTTAGTCCACATACCATTTCGCGTCAATAAAAGTTTTACGCAAAGTCCGCGACGGGACGTAAAGTTTTTTTCATGATTGCCAGACGTGGTGAGAGGGCCTTATCCTCGGCGCGATGAAACGCCTATTCTTTTTAATCATTTTATTCGGAACCCCCGTTTTCTCCCATGCGGATGAAATCCAATTACCACCTCCTGTGCGCGACGGGTTAAAGGCCTTGATCGACAAGGGGGCACAACAAGCTGTTAATATCTGGGTAAAAGGAACCCCTGTCGAAAAAGATGCAAAACTGACCACCAGCCTCCTGCAAAATCTCGAACCCATGATCGCCATGATGGGTAATGTGAATGGTTATGAGATCGTCCGCCAGGTCCAGATCAGCCCGTCGGTGGTCACCTCCTATATCGTGATCAAACTCGATCTAGGCCCGATTTACATGGTTTCGGACGCCTACCAGTCAAAAAACGGGTGGATCATCGCCAATATCCGTTTTGACGGGAATCTGCGTCCGCTCTTTAGCGAAGACTTCATTATTGATCTTTACGATCAGGCCCAAAAGAAGTAGTCATTGATCCCTTATGTTTGAATCCCTGACGGATAAACTCCAGCAGGCCTTTAAAACCCTCTCGGGTTATGGCCGTATCTCGGAGAATAATATCGGAGACGCTCTGCGCGAAGTGCGCATGGCGCTGCTCGACGCTGACGTGAATTTCCAAGTCGTCAAAGACTTCATCGAGCGGGTGAAAGAAAAGTCCCTCGGAGCGGAGGTCATTAAGTCCGTTTCCCCCGGCCAACAAATCATCAAAATCATCCATGATGAATTAGTCGGCCTCCTCGGATCGGAAAATGCCGAGCTGAATACAAACTACAACCCCACTAAAATCATGATGGTCGGGCTGCACGGCTCCGGGAAAACGACCTCCACTGGGAAACTCGCCAAGCTCCTGCAAAAACAAGGCAAAACCCCGCTCCTCGTGGCTTGTGACGTTTACCGCCCTGCGGCTATCGACCAGCTCAAAACCCTCGGGGCCCAGCTCAATATCCCGGTTTATACAAAACTCGGCGAAATGAATGTCCCGAAAATCGCCGAGGAAGCCATCGGATTTGCTATCCTCAAACAATGTAACGTCCTGATTTTTGACACGGCCGGACGCCTCCAGATCGATGAACCACTCGTCGAGGAACTCAAAAACCTGAAGAGCAAGGTCAAACCCCAGGAAATCATCCTGGTGGCGGACAGTTCCTTAGGCCAACAAGCCGTCGATGTGGCCAAAGGTTTTAATGACGCCCTCGACCTGACCGGGGTGATCCTGACTAAACTCGACGGTGACGCCCGCGGGGGAGCAGCCATTTCCATCAGGTCTGTGACCGGAAAACCCATTAAATTCGTCGGGACCGGCGAAAAAATGGATGCCTTGGAGCCATTCCACCCGGATCGTATGGCCTCACGTATCCTCGGGATGGGTGATATCGTGACCTTGGTCGAAAAAGCCCAGGAACATATCGATACAGACAAGGCCGAGGAGCTGGAGCGCAAAATGCGCAAAGGCGACATGGACATGAATGATTTTCTGGAGCAGCTCCGGCAAGTAAAAAATATGGGGAATTTGGAGAATTTACTTGGCATGCTCCCCGGAGTTGGTAATGTGCTCAGTTCCCAGTCAGGCGGCGGGCTTATTGCGCAGGGCGAGAAACAGATGAAACGCTCTGAGGCGATGATCCAGTCCATGACACCGGGTGAGAGGCGTTTTCCGCATCTGATAAATGTCAGTCGCAGACAACGTATCGCCCGTGGCAGCGGTGCTTCCCTTGTGGAAGTGAATCAATTCTTGAAGCAATTCGAGGAAATGAAAAAAATGATGAAAAACATGGGTAAAATGCAAAAACTCATGACGAAAATGGGAGGCGGGCTCCCGATGCAGATGCCCGGCATGCCCCGCTAAAAACGGGGAAATCAGAATAAAGAAAACAAGCATTGGCAATAAACAAACAGGATTTGTCAGAGGAAAAAAGTTATGGCAGTTAAGATTCGTCTCACCCGTACGGGAACAACAAACGCACCCAGCTATCGTCTGGTTGTCACCGATAATCGTAATCCCCGTGACGGTCGTTACCTTGAAAATCTCGGGACTTATACCCCGAGGGATGCAAAGCAGAATTCCGATTTGAAGCTCGATCGTATCGAGCATTGGCTTTCTAAAGGTGCAGAAATGACCGAAACAGCTGCGAGCTTGATTAAAAAAGCGCGTAAAATCGCCGTCCAAGTCGCGTAGTTTTGGATTTTTATCACCCAACGGGTAATTCCTTTAGCGGAATGCCGGGAGGTCAAAAAAACAATGCAAATTGAAGTTTTGACCTTGTTCCCCGGAATCGTCGAGGGTTCGGTGGGTGAAAGCATTATTAAACGCGCACAGGAAAAGGAACTCGTTTCGATTCGTGTGCGGAATTTACGGGATTGGACCCGTGACCGGCATAAAACAGCCGATGACCGCCCTTACGGGGGTGGTGCAGGGATGGTTCTGAAACCCGAACCGATATTTGAGGCGGTGGACGCCATCTGTGGGGAGTCGAAGTCAGAATGGCATGTGATTCTGACTTCTCCCGCAGGAAAAGCCCTCACGCAGGAAAAAGCGCGGGAGCTGGCCGGAAGGCCAAAAGTTCTTTTGATATGCGGTCATTATGAAGGAATCGATGAAAGGGTCAGGACGGCCCTCGTCGACGAGGAAATCTCCATCGGAGATTATATCCTGACGAATGGTTCTCTGGCGGCCTCGGTGATTATCGACGCCACGGTCCGGCTCATCCCCGGAGTGCTTGGTTGTGAGGAATCCGCCGAGACTGAGTCATTCAACGATTTCCTTTTGGAGTATCCCCATTACACACGGCCCGAGAATTACCGGGACATACCGGTGCCGGGGGTTCTCCTCTCGGGTAACCACGCGCAAATTGCGCAATGGCGATACGAGGAGTCCCTGAGACGGACCACCGAAAGGCGACCGGATCTCTTAGAAAAACATTTGCAGTACAAGAAAACCAATTAAAAAAAACAAATAGAGTGGAGAAGACATATGAGCAGCGCAGTTGACATCATCCGTGCGATCGAAGCCGAACAATTTAAAACTGATCTCGCCCCTTTCAATATAGGGGACACGATCAAAGTACACACCCGTGTTAAAGAAGGTGAAAAAGCCCGTATCCAGATTTTTGCCGGGCTCGTCATTGCCAAAAAAGGAACCGGGATTAATGCAAATTTCACCGTCCGCCGTATTTCTTATGGTGAAGGTGTCGAGCGTATCTTCCCCCTCCACTCCCCAAATATCGCCAAGGTCGAAGTGGATAAACATGGAGCCCCACGCCGCGCCAAACTTTATTACCTCCGCGATCGCCTCGGTAAAGAAGCCCTTCTCGTTAAAGAAAAAGGCGGCCGTAAAAAATAGTTTTTATTAAGAACCCCTCTCTAAAGGTTTTCTTTTATAACACCCGTCACTTGACCAAGTGACGGGTGTTTTTTTATATGAATTTTCCGGTGCCGACCGGTTAGGCCTTTTCCCAGCGGCTAACGGCCAAGGGAAGGTGGGTGGGCGGAGAAGTCGGGGGAAAGAAAATATTGCGCCGTCGATAAGAAGTGATAGAATCAGGATGTGGGATATCCCACTAAAATAAAAAACACTCTAAGCTGGAATCAAGAGTTCATCCACACGGTGATGATAAGATACAAAAGCCTCATATCACTTAAAAAATGCTAATCACTCTGAGAATAAGGAGCAACTAACATGACGACGACATTAGTCAAAAAGTATGAAGCGCATTTGGATGCCAAAAAACGTCTAGTCCTCCGGGGAACAGAATATCAGCACTACCAAGTCCGTATCTATAAGGATGGCCATGTCGAGTTGGAGCCCCGAGTGCTCATTCATCCCTGCGCGGTATCGAAACGAACACTTAAAACCATGGATGCATCGATGGCTAACTTCAAAAAAGGAAAAGTCTCCAAGCCCATTGATCTGTCCAGATACTAATCTGGAGGAGCAAGAAAATGGACCGTTTCGAGATCGTCATGGGCGTCCCTCATATGGGAAAATATTGGGACGAGCTGAAAAAAAACAGGCATCAAATAGACTATCAAAGTCCGAACAGAAGGACTTCAAGAAACTCATCAAGGCCTTCAAGTTGTTGGAGGCGAATCCCCAATATCCGGGATTACAATCACACGAGATTGATCCTCTGACGCGGCGTTATGGTTCAAAGGTCTTTCAGTCCTATCTGGAAAACAGGAAACCCGCCACCGGTCGGCTCTTTTGGGTGTACGGCCCAGGCAAAGGTCAGATCACAATCATCGGTCTTGAACCGCACCCTGAAGATAACAAAAGGGGCGGTTATGATCGTGTGGAACTGTCCCAGTTACGGCCCCACAAATCGTCGGATAAAGCTTTAAAAAAGAGTTTTTTTCTTTGTTAGGCCTTACCCCAAGAGCCAAGGAGAGGTGGGGGTGGGTCTATGACAGGAGTGTGATGGATCCGCGGTGGTGGGCGGAGAAGTCGGGGGAGAAAAGTGCTGGATCATTGAAGAAAAAAACTGTCCAATATGAAGAGGAAGTTACTGAGAACTAAAAAATGGAGCCGTTTATGGTAGGAATTATCTCGCAAACTAACTGCCATTCCAGTCTGGCCTCGATTTCTATTGCTATTGGTGCGTGCAGACGTATGGCAGTAATAACGATTATGTGAGGCTGAGATTTTAGATTATTTTTTTCAGCAAATTGCTCAAGAGGCTATCTTTGGGGAGCATACTCGCTCCCCGAGTGTTGCAGGCATACACCCGCTCCGCCGTTTTTTATCAAATGCCCCCGGAAGGCGTTCGGGGCCTAAATGGTTCCATCGGGCGGGGACGCCCTCGGATGCACTCGGGGACACATGCTCTCCCCGATCCTCGGCAAGCAGAGCCGCCCGCCCTACCCGCGTAAAAATCAAAACTTCTTCCTTCGGGAGCAAATTGCTCCCTAGATGGGAACGGGAGCTCTGTCGCCCTACACACTCACTCGTCAGGCTTTTTCTTCGTGCCCTTTGTGATCTTCGTGGTGAATACCCCCCCCTTTGACGGACTTGCGCTGTGAAACTCATCTGTTTTGGAGGGGGTTTGCCGGGCAACTTGCGCGTTGACTTGATGGGGTGAATGTTCTTGAACAGTATTCATGCGCAAAACCATCCTTTTCCCATTATTTGCCGCGCTGATCGCGGCTTTCACTTTCCCTGGTTGTTCCCAAGGGGAAAAAGCCAGCAAAACGGTCGCTGAAGGCCAGATGATTAGTAAAATCCGGACGCGGGGAGTATTAAAAATCGGTGTAGCCATTTTTGTGCCTTGGGTGATCCAGGGTAAAGACGGTAACCTGAAAGGGTTTGAAGTCGAACTGGCAAATCAACTTGCCGCCGACATGCAGGTCAAACCACAATTTGTCATCAGCGACTTTGACCAGTTGATCCCCAAACTCCAAGCCGGTGAAATCGACATCATCATCTCGGGAATGTCGATCACCCCTGAACGCGCCCTGAAAGTCAATTTCACGGTCCCTTATAATGAATCCGGTACTTATATCGTGGGGAATAAAAAGAGCATGAAAAAGGTCGAAAAACCTGATGATTTGAATGATAAAAAGTATGTGATCGGATTTGTCGCAGGCACGATATTTGAAAACACGGCCCAGAAAATTTTCACAAAAGCAGAACTACATCCCTTCAGCAGCGATGATGAATGTTACAAGGCGCTCAACCTCATGCAAATCGATGCCGTGATCTCCTCGAGCCCCCGCCCCGAACTGGAAGTCCTCATGAATCCTGACAAATTTTTCATTCCGTTCAACGATTCCCTCACGAATACGGGTCAAGCCATGGTCATCCAGAAAGGGGATCCTGATTTTGTGAATTTCCTAAATTCCTGGATATTCTATTACACAGCAAACCAATGGTTGCTTGAGAGAAGACACTACTGGTTCCGTACATTGGACTGGAAAGACGCCGATGTGACTTTCGGTTTAAACTAATGCCTCCGACACTGGATTTCGAAAAGGTGGCCAGGTTCAAGGGCTACGTGCAAATTGCGGGAATCGATGAGGCCGGGCGCGGACCGTGGGCGGGACCGGTTTCTGCCGCAGCGGTGATCTTGCCTAGAGATTTTGCGCACGCGGTCCTGAATGACTCCAAACAACTCACCGAAAAAAAGCGGGAAATAATTTTTGAAGAGTTAATGGCGGACAAACAAATTCTTTGGGGCATCGGTTTAGCTAGCGCAGAAGAGATCGATTCCCTGAATATCCTCCGTGCCACCCATCTGGCTATGCAACGGGCTGTGGCGGATTTATGCAGCACCCCCGATTTCCTCCTCATTGATGGACGCCCAGTCAAAGGTTTCGCCATTCCCCAACAAGCCATCGTCAAAGGGGACGCCAAAAGTCTGTCAATCGCCGCCGCATCGATTCTGGCAAAAGTGACCCGAGACCGTTTGATGCTGGAAATCGGCCGGGAATTCCCTCAATATGGATTTGCAAAACACAAAGGATATGGAACAGCCCAACACTCAAAAACCCTTCAAGAATTTGGTCCGTGTCCCGTTCACCGTAAAAGCTTCGCGCCTGTTCGCGCGGCTCTTGCTCAAAGACCCCTCTGAGACAAAGGCCATCGGTGATTTCGGTGAAGAGATGGCGGCCTATTATCTCAGGAAATACCACCGTTATAAAATCCTCGCCCGTCAATGGGAGGCTGAACACGGGGAAATCGACCTCCTCGCGCGTGACCGCGACACCCTCGTCTTTGTAGAGGTCAAAACCCGGGCTTCTGAAGATTTCGGCAGGGCTGCGGCAGCGGTCAATGCCCAAAAGCGGCGCAACCTCAGCCGTGCAGCACTCGAATACCTCCGCCGCCTCAATAAAAAGGATATATACTTCCGCTTTGATATCGTCGAGGTGGTCAAAGTCGAGGCACCGGAGACTTATGAATGCCGCCTGATTCAAAATGCATTTGAACTCAGCACACCTTATC
This sequence comes from Verrucomicrobiota bacterium, assembly GCA_034440155.1. Taxonomy (NCBI): domain Bacteria; kingdom Pseudomonadati; phylum Verrucomicrobiota; species Verrucomicrobiota bacterium. The sequence goes on from JAWXBN010000090.1 coordinate 7,874, forward strand.
GTTATTAACTAGGGGATCACCTATGAAAATTCCTTTTATCAAAATGAATGGCGCGGGTAATGACTTTGTCATGATCGATAACCGCGATCTGAAAACAAACCTGACCAAAACCCAGATCGAACACATCTGTGAGCGCCACCGAGGTGTCGGGGCGGACGGGCTCCTCGCTGTCGAACCCGCCCAAAAGGGGGGTAACTACCGTTTCCGTTATTATAATAGTGACGGCGGCGAAGCTGAAATGTGCGGCAATGGGGCGCGTTGTTTTGCGCGTTTCGCCCAGAGACTCTCTCCGGGAGCTAATCAACTGGCCTTTGAAACAATCGCCGGAATGATCCACGCTATTTTCGAAGGTACACTCGTCCGCTTGAATCTCAGTGATCCTAAAGGCTTTGAACTGAATAAAAAAATCAAGCTCTCCGACGGGGAATTCCTCATCCATAACTGTAACACGGGAGTGCCCCATGCTGTACTGATCGTCGATGACGCTGACAAAGCCTATGTCGGTAAATACGGGGCGGAAATCCGTTACCACGCTGATTATGCGCCCAAAGGCACCAATGTGAATTTTGTCCAAAAAACGGGGGAAGACTCGATCCGTGTCCGCACGTATGAGCGCGGGGTGGAAGGCGAAACCCTCGCCTGCGGGACCGGGGTGAGCGCCTCGGCGATTGTTGCTCATTACGTCCTCGGAACTAAGACCCCCGTCAAGGTAAAGGTGCAGGGTGGAGACACCCTCGAAGTCGATTTTACAGTGGAAAATGAGCAAATCTCGAGGGTTTTCCTCAAGGGGCCTGCGGATTTCACCTTCAGCGGTGAAATCGAGATTGAGTAGTGGACTCCCCGGAAATCACAAGCGGGGCGAGAATATCTTACGCGTGACAACCGGGGCAAATTGCTTTAGTTAAAAAACCACCATGTTTAACGGTACATACACAGCTTTAGTGACCCCCTTCCGGAATGGAAAAATCGACACACAGGCATTTGACAAGCTCATACAAGGGCAAATTGCAGGGGGCGTGGACGGGATTGTGCCAGTCGGTACGACCGGTGAATCCCCCACCCTCGATCATGATGAACACATCGAGGTCATCCGATTGGCAAAGGAATACTCACGCGATAAGCTCAAGGTAATTGCCGGAACTGGAGCAAATTGCACCAAAGAAGCTATCGAGCTGACCCTGGCTGCCGAGGCCCTCGGCATCGACGGCACCTTGCAAGTGGCCCCCTATTATAACAAGCCCAGCCAAGAGGGGCTTTACCAGCATTTTGCCGCAATCGCACGTGCGACGAAACTGCCGATCATCCTTTACAGTATTCCCGGACGTTGCGGGATCGAGATTTCAGTTGAAACCACTCTCCGCCTCGCCACAGACTTTAAAAATGTGGTTTGTATGAAGGAAGCCGGCGGGACACCCGAGCGCGTCAGTGCCCTGCGCCAAGCGGGACTCCCCGGAAACTTCACCATCCTGAGCGGAGACGATTCACAGACGCTTCCCTTTATGAGCGTCGGTGCTGTCGGTGTCATCAGCGTGGCCTCAAACCTGATTCCGTTGGAAGTCTCCAAAATGGTTCGGCTTTTTGCCCAAGGCGACCTCGATGCCGCGCGCAGATTGCACGAGCGGCTCTACCCGGCATTCAAGGACCTTTTCATCGAGACAAATCCGGTTCCGATCAAGGCGGCCCTTGCGATCAAAGGCCTGATTGCCGAGGAGTACCGTCTGCCATTGGTCCCCATGTCCGCCGCTAACCGTGCTAAAATGGTGGAATCCCTTAAAAAAGCAGGTGCTTTATGAGTGTGACAAATTTAATGATTGTCGGAGCCAAAGGTCGTATGGGCCAAATGCTCATCCAATGCGCCGGACAGGACAACGAACTCAAAGTCATCAAAGGGCTCGATATCGATAATCCCTCGTTTGATCCAGAGATCAAACAAGCACAGGCCGTTATTGAGTTCGCCCTCCACGATGCGACCACCCGGACCCTTGAGGCGTGTTTATCAAACAAAGTGCCCTTAGTCATTGGCACGACCGGCCACTCGAAAGAGGTCCTCGCGCAAATTGCGGCAGCGGCAAAGCTCATCCCTATCGTTCATGCGAGCAATTATAGCCTAGGAATGAATGCCCTTTTTTACCTCGTCAAAAGGGCCGCCGAAATCCTCGGTAGCGACTATGATCAAGAAGTCATCGAGATGCATCACCGCATGAAAAAGGATGCCCCCAGTGGTTCAGCCCTCTCGCTGGCGAAAGTCCTCGCCGAAGTTAAAAAACAAGATCTTGAGAAACTTACCCGGCACGGCCGCGAGGGAATGCCGGGTGAACGTAGCCGCGACGAAATCGGAATCCATGCTCTGCGCGGGGGTGACGTCGTCGGTGATCATACCGTCATGTTTGCCGGGATCGGTGAACGTGTGGAGCTCACCCATAAAGCCTCCAGCCGCGAGACATTCGCTCGTGGGGCTTTGCGTGCCGCGAAATGGGCCACGACCCAGACACCCGGCCTTTACGAAATGTCTGATGTCCTTGGTTTAAAGTGATTTTATGATCCCCGTGGGCATCGCTCTTGGTTCAAACGTGGGGGATTCCGCGGGGAATATTGATAAGGCTTTTGAATGGCTCAAAACCCTTTCTTTGGATGGTACCCTCATCCCCTCGGGCCTCTACTTGTCCACCCCTGTGGAATGTGCACCCGGCACCCCCCTTTTTCTGAATGCTGTCTGCGAAATGAATGTCTCTGACCAGACCGATCCCCCCGGATTCCTCCGCAAATTGCAACAATACGAAATCCTGTGCGGACGACCCGCGATCCATGGGATCAACCAACCACGGACTATCGACCTCGATATCATCTATTTCGGAAATAAACGGAGCAATTTGCGTGAACTGGTAATTCCCCACCCGCGTGCGCACACGAGGCAATTTGTACTGGAACCGCTCGCCGAAATCCGGCCCCATCTGGTTCTACCCAGGCAAACAAAAACCGTTACCCGGTTGCTCAATGAATTGTCCGATAGAGACCCGCTCTTCAAAAAGATGTCCAGCCCATGAGAAACCTTTTCATTCTCCCTGGATTTGTCTAGGCTTTCAAATCGTGAATCAAGGCAGCCTGAAAACTTTTGGAATCGTCGCCGGCAGCGGGGTTTATCCCCGGTTAATGGCACGTGCGGCCCGCCATAATGGGGTCGAGAAGATAATCGTCGCAGCTTTCGAGAATGAAACCGACCCGCAAATTGCTTCGTTTGTCGATGAGGTAATCTGGATGCGTGTGGGACAGCTGGGAAAACTATGCAAATCCTTTAAGAATGCCGGAGTGCAAGAATGTGCCATGGTCGGGGCTATCGGGCTCAAAAACCTCTTTGACCTCAGGCCGGATTTACGCTGCATCAAAGTCATAGCGAGCCTGAAGGAAAGGAATGCCGCGACACTTTTCGGGGCGGTCGCGGGTGAACTCGAAAAAGACGGCATCCATGTCGTCGAAGCGACACGTTTCCTCGATGACATGCTCCCGCACGCCGGACATATTGCCGGGCCCAAGCCCGATAAAAAGCAATTAGCGGATATCGCTTACGGTTCACAAGTCGCCAAACAAATCAGCGCGATGAATATTGGCCAATCGGTGGTTGTCCGCAACGGGACAGTGCTTGCAGTCGAAGCCTATGAAAGCACCAGCGACACAATCATCCGGGGGGGTAAAGCAGGCAAAGAAAATGCCATTCTCGTGAAAGTCAGTAAACCCGGCCATGATTTCCGTTTTGATGTCCCTGTCATCGGGATTAAAACCCTGGAGATCGCCAAAGAGGCCCAAGTCAAAGTCATCGCCGTAGAGGCGAGAAAAACACTCCTGCTTGAGATCGAAGACCTGAAAGTTTTTGCTGACCGCCACAAAATCACCCTCTACGCTTTTGATCCGGAGCAGATTCCATCATGAAAGAAATCCAAGATCATTCAAAAATTTTTGTCATGGCCGGCGAGGCCAGCGGGGACGCAATCGCTGCCACAGTCATTGAGTGCCTTAAAACCCAACACCCCGGGATTGAAATATATGGGGCTGGCGGACAAAAATTAAAAGCTGCCGGACAAAAACAATGCCTCGACCTGACTCCCGATGCCGTGATGGGCGCCGCCGAGGTGATCCTGAAGCTCCCGAAATTTTTTAGTTACTTCAAACAAATCGTGAAGGAAATTGAAAACACCCATCCCGATATCCTTTTACTGGTTGACTACCCGGGATTCAATCTCCGCCTGGCAAAAGCGATAAGGAAAAAATCTCCTCAAATCAGGATTATCTACCTGATCTCGCCCAAAGCTTGGGCTTGGAAATCAGGACGTGCAAAAATACTCGAGAGAAATGTCGATCTCCTGATTTCAATATTCTCATTTGAAATGGATTGGTATCGCTGGAAATGCCCGAGCCTCAAAGTCGAATATGTCGGTCATCCTATGGTTGATGAACTCGAAAAGATCCAGGTTCCTGCCAACCGCGACCGGCATATCCTCGGGATTTTCCCCGGCAGCCGCCGTCGTGAAATCCAGCATATTCTGCCTCCCCTCTTGGATGCCGCCCGCAGGATCAAAGAAAGAAGTATCATTAATAAAATATTTATCGCCGCGCCAAATGAATTGGCCGCTGAACAAGTCCGAGCAGTCATTCACTCACAGAGTGCCAAATATCCCACGGCGACCTATGATATTGTCACAGGGATGTCCCGTGAGGTGGCGGCCCAATCATTCGTCGGCATAGTCAAGTCGGGTACGATCACCGCCGAATGTGCTTATCTGGGACTGCCCATGGTGGTGGTTTATAAGGCCGGATTACTGGAGGCTTTCCTGATGTGGATTTTTGTCAGGGTCAAATATTTCTCATTGGTGAACCTCATTGCTGGGCGCGAGGTCGTCCGGGAACTGGCCCAATTTTATGTCACTGGCCCGAAAGTCGCCCAAGAAACCCTGAAGCTGATCAATAACCTAAAAGCCAACCAAGAATGTGCCCGAGGACTCAGTGAAGTCCGTCAAAAGCTGGGTACTGCCGGTGCGGCTGGCCGGGCAGCAACATTAATTAATGAAGTTTTGAAAAAAGACGAACTTGCGTTATTGTGAAGCCATGTCGGATGTCTATCAACAACTCGGGGAGCTCTTGGATGTATTCGTCGGTGGAAAAACATTGCCGGAAGGAAAAAACATATCTGTTATCCTTCAGGAACTCGACCACATCAAAGATACGTGTCGTGAAGAGCTCGATCCACAAATGCTGCATTACCTTGACCGTCGCAGTTACGAAAAAGCTTTTGCCTACTTAAAAAATCCACAACTTCCCCACCGTCCATGATATCCCCAATCAAAACGTGCCTTTTTATCTTCTTAATCACCTGCACCACACAGGTCTTTCCGGCGATTAACGAGTCTTCGATTCCAAAGGCCATGACCCCGGAGCTTTTCGAAGTATTCCCCATGGAAATCAAAGACGGGTATGTCGTCTTATCAAAAACGATCCTGCTCGGTGAACAAGGCATTATTCCGGCCGGGACAATCATCCTGAATCTTCATGCCCCTGTCTTAAAAAATCAAAAAGATACACGCAGTTATGCTTCTGATGACAGGCTGAAAAACACTTTTACAAAAGGACGCGGATTAAGAAATGCCTACACAGACCTCACACCAGAGCAAAGGGCTGCTAACAAACGAACCTCCCAGACAGAATGGTTTGAAACGGAAGTTTTTGTCGAGGCCCTCCGATACGCCTCAAAAAATCCCCTCTCCTTGAGTTATGTGGATCCAGTAAAAAATACGATTGAAACAGCTCCATTGATGTTATTTGAAGGAATGTTCGTCGCAGAAGATGCCGGTAAAATCACCGTCTTGGCAATTGCCCAAAATGGCCGAGCGGCTCAGGCAGGTTTCTTGACCGGGGATATCATCACGACTTTGAATAATAAGCCCCTGCCCAACGGAGTAAATTCTTTAGTGGAAGAATATTCTCTTCATAAAAAAATGTCCGGTACGCAGCAGGCTGAAATGATATTCAGTGTTAATCGAAAAGGGGAACAGATTAGCCATACGCTTAAAGCCCCTGTCTCATTGAATTCTAGTTTTTTCTAGAAACGGAAAAAATCATAAGCATTTTGGGTGGTCACCTTAGCGACTTCCTCAAGGTTTATCCCTTTGATTTCAGCAATCTTCTCTGCAACAAGACGGGTATGGGCCGGTTCACACCTTTTCCCGCGGAAAGGAACAGGAGCCAGGTACGGACAATCTGTCTCCACCATCATCGCCTCTAGGGGAAGGGCCTTGACGGTGTCCTGGATTTCTTTGGCATTTTTAAAGGTTACAATTCCAGTAAATGATACTAAGGAACCAATTTCAAGAATCTGCGCGGCCTCTGCGGCATTATTGACAAAACAGTGCCATACCCCGCGGACCTTCTCCTTATATTCAGTCATAATCCTCAGGCAATCGTCAAAAGCACTCCGTTGATGAACGACGACATTTAATCCCAGCTCCACAGCGAGATCGAGTTGCTGGCGAAATATCAGTTCTTGTTTGACCTTATAAGGATCATCCCGTTTTTTCTTTTCAGATTCGCTGGCGTCTGGACCAAGGGATTCACTCGGTAAATGGTAATAATCCAGGCCGGTTTCACCGATAGCGACTACTTTGGGTGCACGGGCTATTTCAAGCAGCGTTGCGATCACATTATCAGGGGCCTCCAAACAATCGGTCGGGTGCCAACCAACGGCTGCGTAGACGCTTTCATAACGCGCTGCGAGGGCGACCGCCCCTTGGCTGGAAGTAGCCTTTGTCCCAATCGAAATGATTTTGGATATTCCTCTTTCATTCGCTTGTGACAAAAGGATTTCGCGGTCATCATCAAAGGTAGCGTAATCCAAATGGGCATGTGTCTCAATGAGTTCCATAATCACCTTTATTCTTCGGCCTTCCAGAGTCTTTATTCAAGGCTATTTTCATCATGGCAGATTGATGCTATAGGATAAATACGGTTATGGATCAAAAAAATAAATCCCTCAAAGGGGCATTCCTCTTGGACAACGGGTCTTTAGCAGGGACTTTTTTTGCCCGCTCGGTTATTTTAATTTGTGAACACAATGAAAAAGGGGCTTACGGATTGATCGTGAATAAATCGGTATCCACCACCATCGGCTCAGCCCTCGCCGCCGACCTTCCTCAAAAAACAAAAAACTCACCCCTTTTTATCGGCGGCCCGGTTCAGACAAAATCCCTGAGCTTTCTCTATACCTCCTCGGAAGACTCTTTCCACTCTGTCATCAAGGGAGTGGACCTCGGGCATGATCTGGACGATTTGCAGGAGATATCTAGACAAGATGATCCTTTGTTCAAGGTGAAGATTTTTGCCGGTTATTCAGGATGGACTTCCGGGCAGCTGGAAAATGAAATCGAGAGGGACTCTTGGTTAATCCTCCCATCAGATTCCAACCAGATTTATGAAGAGCCTCATGATACCTTATGGCAAGGTATGCTCCAAGCACTCGGATGGAAATACAAACTCATCGCTGACTTTCCCGAGGATACTTCCTTAAATTAAACTCCTCCCCCATGAGTTTTCTCTTGCACGGTTGAATAATGTTGAGTAAATCTTTTCATTCGTTTCATGCGCGGTTAGCTCAGTGGTAGAGCACTACCTTGACACGGTAGGGGTCACAGGTTCGAACCCTGTATCGCGCACCACTTCTTCTGATTAGAATGCCTATTTACCATTATATACAATACTAAATCGCTCTGACTTTATGCTGATTTAATAAAAATATCTATTGATAGTAATCTCTAACTATCATAATATGAATAAATGATTGACGGTGGTGAACTAAGGGTCCTCTGCGTTGATGATGATGTCGTTATGTTAGAATTAGTGGTATCATTCATCAATTCTCTCGGATATACGGCGATTGAAGCCGTTACCTTTGATGATGCCTTGAGCAAGGTACAATCTTACTCACCGCACATTATCATCTGTGACTGGAAACTTGAGGATAAAGATGGGTTGGATCTTTGTCGCCGCATACGCACCCTCGATCAGGTTGGATACATTTATTTTATTCTCCTTACCGCTTACGGCGGTGAACGGAACGCGGCCACAGCTATGGATGCGGGAATTGATGACTTCTTAACCAAACCAGTTCAAAGAAATGAATTAATTTCTCGTATGAAGGTTGGCAAACGGATTGTTAACGCCATCAACTCAAAACAGCGGCCTATCCATGATGAAGAAGGGCTACCTGTATGTGTTTATTGTAAATCTGTGGAAGACAAGGCTCGGGTTTGGGGGCCGGTAGAAGCTTATCTGGCTAAACTCACATCGGAGCCCATTCTTCCGGATATTTGTCCTACATGTTATGACCGTATCATGAGATTTAATTCTCCAAGATCATCACATCCTCAATCTCATCCGACTGCCTGATAGAATATTGGGTTAATTAACTCCAAAAATCTCCTCCTGTTTAACATTAATTTTTTATTTCTATTAATGGAGAGAGTCGTAGCCATAGAGATTCAGACATAAAAAAACCCGCAAGAAAGATTCCTTGCGGGTATTAAATGTGAATCTAGAAGAATTTCTAAGAAAGATTCGCCAATACTTCTTTAATTTTATTAAAATCAGGTAATTCTTTAGGTGTAGGTGTTTGTTCGCTGTACTGGATAACTCCATTTTTATCGATTACAAACGCTGCACGAGCACTGACAGAACCCAAACCAATCAAATCGTCGAGTAAAACTCCATAATCAGCGGCTGTTTTCTTATTCAAATCACTTAGTACCGGGATTTTGATCGCATTTTTTTCTGCCCACGCTTCTTGAGCGAATGGACTATCAACGCTGATCGCATAAACGCTAGTATTTAAGGCTTCATAAACACTGATTCCTGAAGTGATATCACACATCTCTTCCGTACAAACACTCGTAAATGCTAAAGGAAAAAAGAGGACGATTGTATTCATTTTCCCAAAGTTATCACTCAGTTTAACATCAGAAAGTCCTTCTGCGGTCTTTCTTTTAAGGCTGAAATCTGGGGCTTTTGTTCCTACTGAGAGTGGCATAATATTCCTTTTTGAATTTTTGTTTAAAGTTAAGACTCATAAATTGCCTAGAGATACTCAATTGTCAAGTTATTGCGATTACTTCTCAATTAATCAGCAGTTAAATTTCATTTTTACTTTAAGTTTACCCCTCACCCACTCCATCTTCATGATTAATATAAGTATTTTATAAAGTAGTGATATAATTTTAATTGACTCGCTCGGTTTCTTGGTCATTTTTTAAATTTATTTGATTTAGAAATATACCGTGGTACTCTATTTTTAATCAAAACCTAAAATTATGTCTTCTGAACCTAATCAAAATATCAATTCCACTATTGCTCCCTCTAATAATACTAACGGTGTACCACCAAAAATTCATGATGCAGTTATTCGTCTTGCTGGGAATTCACAAGATGGGATTCAAGCTGTAGGAGCAATTCTTGCAAGATTGGCTGGGCGCAGTGACCAAGATGTCATGACCTATATGACAATTCCTTCCACCATTTCAGGGGGGCCTTCGATTTTCCAGGTGAGAATCGGTTCCGGTGAGGTCATGTCCAGTGGGGACGAGGCGGATTTTCTCGTCGCATTTTATCAACATTCTTATGAAGAGCACATTAGCAGCCTTAAGAAAGGCGGAATTCTGCTATACGACTCCGATCACGTAACACCGAATCTTGATGACCGTAACTATAAATATGTGGGTATTCCCATCTCTGGTTTAACTGTCGAGGCGATTGGGGGAACAGCCCGTGATAAGGGGAAGAATATGTTCCTTTTAGGATCACTCACTAAAATTTTTAATTTGGATCTGGTAAAGGTGGAACGCCTTTTAAACGAAAAATTTAAAAGCAAAGACGAAAGTATTATCAATACAGTCATGTCAGCATTCCATGCAGGTCACGGATACGATACAGGAAATATTATCGGTCTTTATCAATTTGAATCTGTTAAAAGGGCTGATGGACGAGCCCAAGTCACCATGACCGGCAATGAGGCACTTTCACTGGGAGCGATTGCAGGCGGTATCCGTTTTGGGTCCGCTTATCCGATTACCCCATGGTCGGATATTATGGAGTATTTGCGCCGTGAACTTCCAAAATATGGTGGGCTCTTTATACAGGCGGAAGATGAATTAGGGGCCATTTCCATGGCTATCGGCGGATCTTATGCGGGTAAACTCGCCCTGACGGGTAGCTCGGGACCCGGGATATCACTAAAATGTGAGGCCATTAGTTATGCCGTTATGGCTGAGATTCCTTTAATTATCGTGGACGTTCAACGTGGAGGTCCCTCTACCGGATTACCGACCAATGCAGAACAAAGTGACCTCTACATTGCCTGTTTTGGTGGACACGGTGATGCCCCCCGCGTAGTGCTTGCCCCTAATAGTGTCGAGGATTGTTTTTACCTGACCATCGAGGCGATTAATATTGCCCGAGAATACAGCACCCCGGTCATCATCCTCTCGGACCAGGCTATCGCCACACGTATTGAAGCATTTGCCGAACCTGATCTGCAAAAATACGTGCAAGATATCACTCCTGATTTCAAACCAAAACCGGTAGGATGGAAACCTTATACACTCGATGGACTCACTCATCATGCGCCTCCCGGTACTTTTATGAGTGATGGGAGGTATCCTCTCGTGACAGGTTTAGAGCATGATGAATACGGCCATCCGACAGGCAAACCGGTCCTCCATAAACTCATGACTGAAAAGAGACGGGAAAAAATAAAAAAAATCGCTGAAAAACTACCACCCTCAACACTCTACGGCCCTAACGAAGGTAATGTACTCTTGGTCAGCTGGGGTTCCTCTTGGGGGCCCGTCTGTGAGGCGGTGGATAAAGGCCGTGCCAGCGGGAAAAGTGTTTCAGCATTGAATATCCGTTACGTTAACCCGCTTCCCAACGGATTAGACAATATCTTTGCCGGCTTTAATGCTGTCTGTGTCGTCGAACTTAATGACCAAGGCCTCTATGGTTATGGACAACTAGCCAGCCTATTACGGATGAAATATTGTGATCCAAAAATCAAGAGCATCACCAAAGCAGACGGATTAACCTTTAAAGTCAGCGAAATCCTGGATGCCATAAAAGAATATACCGGAACCGAAACCCTAGACCCCGTAAAAGCTTAATTATTTCAAAGACACTGATATGAATGCTACCCTCCCCACACCAAACTCCACACAAATCAAATCTGAGCCCGTCGATCTGACTGAGCGTCCGAGCCTAGAGAACCGTTCTAAATATACCAAAAAAGACCTCACCGCTGACCATCCCACTTGGTGTCCTGGATGCGGGGACTTTGGGGTCTTAGCCCTTTATTATAAACTCCTCGAAAAAAAGCAATACCCTGTCGAAAACATCACCACGATTGCAGGGATAGGTTGTTCAAGCCGCTTTCCTTATTTTGTCAATGGCCATGGAGCCCATTTTATCCATGGTCGCGCAGTGGCATTTGCTACGGGGGTGAGTTTGAGTCGCCCTGACCTGCACGTATTTACTTTTGGTGGTGATGGGGACGCTTTCTCTATCGGGGGGAACCATCTCGAACACGCTGCCCGACGCAATGTGAATATGACTTATGTGATCATGGACAATAATGTCTATGGACTCACTAAAAAACAGACTTCCCCCACTTCCCCCATCGGTTTTAAAAGTAAAACTGATCCTTGGGGTGCTTTTGATTACCCGATTAACCCCATGAAAAAGCTCATTTCATCGGGAGCGACATTTATCGCCCGTGGCACTACCACAAACGCCGCTCATCTGGCAAAACTCTTTGAACGCGCCGCTGATCATAATGGATTTTCTGTTATCCACGTTTTATCGGAATGTGTGGAATTTTTCGCAGGTGCCTTTGACTCCGCAAATCCCCGCAAAGGCGGTATTTTCAGGGAAATTGAAGAAAAGAAAAATGACGGTACGCCCGAAGACAATAAACGCCATGATGTCTCCAACGAATTGGCCGCTTATAAGCTTGCTCAAGACGACTTCCCGGGTTGGTTCGGTGTGTTTCATGAAATAAACCGTCCGACAAAAAATCAGCAAGAATGGAAAGTTATCGAAAATGCTCGTGCAAAATCAAATAATGCCTCAGCTATCGAGCTACTCCAACAAACCTTTGACCGCTTAAAATAAGCCTTTCAACCATAAACCCGGCCACTGGTTCATGGTTGAATATTCCCGTAAGTCTGGTATGGCTTAGGTCATGCGACAATCACGCCGTAAAAGGACACCCCACCATTCCGCCCTGACGGAACTCAATGTCACTCCGTTACTGGATTTGGCCTTTGTTCTTTTGATCATTTTTATGATTACGACTCCATTGGTCGAAAAAACCGTATCCATCGATATTCCCACGTCGGATACCGCCAGCCAATCAATTGATGCTGATACGATTAAGATTATAGAAGTGGATAAGGAAGGGAAAATATTTCTGGAAGGTGAAAAGCTTGAACCTTCCATGCTCGATCAACGCTTGGTTTCCATGAAACATGCAAAGCCTGACTCGGCGGTGGTCGTCAGGGGGGATCAAATTTTGAAACTTCAAGAGTTGATCAGGGTTATTGATATTATTCAGAAAGCCGGAATTACAAAATTTGGCATTGTCACAACACCCCACTAAATAATGGAAAAACGATTCAGTATTAATTTTGTGATTGTGGTCGCGGCTCACGCCACTTTGATCTTTTTTATCCTTTATTTTGGACACTTTCTCATGTCAAAACCCATGGTTACTGAAAAAGTCGCTTGGATGAGTCCGGGCATTATGAATGCCATGGGGCAACAAGGAATGGCTAAACAAGCCACCGTGCCCATTCCTGACAAAAAACCATCCCAATCTCAGGCGGCCATAACTCAGCCGTCAATTCCTAAAGCACCCCCACTCCAACCTGCTCCGATTGAAAACACCCCCACCGCTCTCCCCCCAAAGTCAGAGCCGAAAGTGCCCCCTACCCCACAGCCTACGCCTGAAATCAAAAAGACTACCCCTCCTAAAAAGGTGGTTCCTTCCCCTGCCGTCACCAAAAAGCCTGACATCACTACCCAATCAGAAACCAAGGGTGATTTGAATATTGCCAAAATACAAAGTCCAGAAAAGAATCCCCCGTCGGCTTCCACTTCCGTAGTAACTGGCGAAACAAAAGTTTCCACGGGAAAATCTTCACCCGTCATCAAAAAATCAGATAAAATAGTCAAAAAGAGTGCCCCAGGCAACGTTGCAACGACATCTTCTATAACCCAAAAGAATACAGACTCTTCTACAGCAAACACCGACTCTAATCAAGAATCAACCGGTTCGGGATCGGCTAGCGCAGCTGCTATCAGTAGCTTGGAATCTATCGCCGGGAATATAGCAGGATCGGGGGCTGCAAAGTCCGGTCTTACCACATCGATGACGATCGGCACTTATGGTGTGGCAGGAGGACAGGAATCTGATTTTTCAGATTACTTTGGCCACATTAAAAGCAGAATGATTGATGCATGGGACCAACCCAAAGAACTCCTCGGTGTGGGGAAAAAGTTTAAAACGGGTATCAAAGTAAAAATCACAAGGGGAGGGGCTATTTCTTCTGTGAGTGTTATTTCCTCATCGGGCAATCCCCTATGGGATGAGTCCGCACTTGCCGCTGCAAGGAAAGTCTCAAAAGTCAATTCCCTACCAGAAGGCCTCGGGGATGATACGGGACTTAATCTGACCATTTACTTTGAGCCTGAGGATTAATCATAAAAAAAAGCTGCCAGTAAAAATACTGGCAGCTGATTAAAAAATCTTCCGCTTTGCAAAAGACTACTTTTTAGTTACCGACGCACGGATGGCATCCAAAGTTCCAGCGGAACCGAGCTTCACATTTTTGGCAGCGATAAATTTCGCATATTCATCCATAAAGATTTTACCCGGAGGACGGAAATCAAATTCACTGGGTTTTTCATGGAAGAATTCACGGTGGACACGGGTCCAAACCAAACGGCCATCAGTATCAATATTGACTTTTGTCACACCCAGCTTTGCTGCGGGCAAGTATTCATTTTCATCCACGCCACAAGCACTCGGGTCAAGGGTACCACCGGCCTTATTGATCCGGGCGACTTCTTCTTTAGGAACACTGCTGGAGCCATGCATGACAATGGGTTTACCTGGGCAGATTTTCTGAATTTTCTCAATGATGTCGAAATGCAAACTCTGGTGACCTTTGAATTTATAGGCACCGTGACTGGTTCCTATTGCAGCGGCAAGAGAGTCACAACCCGTCTTATCGAAAAATTCTTTAGCTTCATCAGGGTTAGTCAAGCAGGCATGCCCATCCTCGACAACGATGTCTTCTTCCACACCCCCGAGCTGACCGAGCTCAGCTTCGACGCTGATTCCCTTAGCATGGGCCTTATCGACGACACGTTTGGTAATTTCCATATTTTTCTCAAATGTCTCGTGGGAGGCGTCAATCATGACGGAACTGTAAAAACCGGAGTCGATACAGTCATAACAAGTTTGCTCATCACCATGATCGAGATGTACCGCAAATATCGCCTCGGGAAAAATCTGGTCGGCAGTACGGATAATTGCTTCGAGCATGAGTTTATTCGAATAATTACGGGCACCTTTCGAAAGCTGAATAATGAATGGGGCCTTTGAGTCCATACATCCACGGAAAAGACCCATGGTTTGTTCAATGTTATTAATATTGTAAGCGCCTACGGCAAATTTACCGTATGCAACGTCGAAGAGTTGTTTTGTGGTTACGATCATATCTTTGTCCTTTTTAGATGAAGCTTTTGATTCGGAAAGCTCCAATTCTGTAATTTCGTCCCTTTCTTTGACCAAAAGAGACCTCTTTTGTCAAAGATAGTCGTCGCAAATATTTTACTTGATATTATCTTTTCAAAAATTGTTTCCGAGAGCATACTCCGGCCCATGATCAAAGAAATCTCCAATCTCCTCGGCGATAAAGCGGATTCACTGCTCAATCATACTTGTCAAACAATTCCCAAAGACATGCTTCACATCCCCCGACCGGGTGTTGTCGACAATCTTTTCGGCCCTAGCGACCGGAATAACCGTGTGTTAAACAACTTGCACCGTCTGTATAATACCGGCCGGCTGGCTGGTACAGGGTACATGTCTATTTTACCTGTGGATCAGGGTATTGAACATTCTGCCGGGGCTAGCTTTGCGAAGAACCCGATCTATTTTGATTCGGAGAATATTGTCAAACTCGCTATTGAGGGCGGGTGTAACGCTGTCGCCTCGACATTCGGGGTTTTAGGCAGTGTTGCCCGGAGATATGCCCACCAGATTCCATTCATCGTCAAAATCAACCATAATGAATTGCTCACTTATCCAAATAAGTTCGATCAAATCATGTTCGGCACCATCGAGGAAGCCTATGAAATGGGTGCAGCCGCTGTGGGAGCTACCATTTACTTTGGATCAGAAGAAAGCGGACGTCAGATTGTGGAGGTGTCACAAGCATTTGCTTATGCGCATGAACTAGGAATGGCCACCGTCCTCTGGTGCTATTTGCGCAACAACGAATTCAAGAAAGATAAAGATTACCATGTCTCCGCCGACTTGACCGGACAAGCAAACCATATCGGAGTCACTATCCAGGCGGATATTATCAAACAAAAACTTCCTGAAAATAACGGCGGTTACACTGCATTAAATATGGGTGATTCCAGTTATGGAAAGATTGACAAACTGGTTTATGAAAAACTCAGTAGCGACCATCCGATCGACCTCTGCCGTTACCAAGTGGCAAATTGTTATTTAGGCAGAATCGGCCTGATCAATAGCGGCGGCCCCTCTGGTAAAAACGACTTTGGCGAGGCAGTCACCACAGCCGTGATTAATAAACGCGCTGGAGGCTCAGGCCTGATCTCGGGACGCAAAGCTTTCCAACGTCCCATGGCTGAAGGGGTAAAACTCTTGAATACCATCCAAGACGTTTATCTCTGTAAAGAAATCACGGTCGCCTAATTTTCTATCAAAACTCATCAAAAAAACCCGCGCAAATTGCTCTGCGCGGGTTTTTTTATATGACTTTTTAAAAAAAGTTTCTTAGTAAGGTAATGGAAACCGGGAGGTTAATTCGCGTACTTTTCCGCGGATTTCTTTTAACTTTGGATCTTCGGCATTCCCCGTAGCCAATGCCTCGGAAATCAAGTCACCTACCTGGTCAAATTCTTTTTCCTTAAACCCACGTGTGGTACAGGCCGGTGTCCCCAGACGGATTCCGCTGGCGACAAACGGGCTCTTTGTATCAAAAGGAATCGCATTTTTATTCACCGTGATTCCAGCTTGGTCGAGGATCGTTGAGGAATCTTTACCCGTCAACCCCTTGACAGAGACATCCACGAGGCAAAGATGGTTATCTGTCCCCCCGCTGACAATCCGGAATCCATTCTTCTGCATCCGGGCGGCCAGAGTCTTTGAGTTTTTCACCACTTGCTCTTGGTAAGTATTAAATGAGGGTTGTAATGCCTCATGGAAACAAACCGCTTTTGCGGCGATGACATGTTCCAATGGCCCCCCTTGGATTCCGGGGAATACCTGGGCATCGATTTCCTTTGCATACTTTTCCTTGCAAAGGATCAGGCCACTGCGCGGGCCACGGAGGGTTTTATGTGTGGTGGTCGTGACAAAATCCGCAAAGGGAACCGGAGAAGGATGTACCCCGGCTGCCACCAAACCGGCAATATGCGCCATATCCACCATCAGAAGGGCTCCCACTTCTTGGGCTACTCGGGAGACCTTTTCAAAGTCAATGATCCTAGGATAAGCAGAAGCCCCTACTGTGATCAGTTTTGGTTTATGCTCATGAGCAAATTGCTCCAGTGAATCATAATCAAGTAACTCATTATCCCTACGGACACCATAATGGACGACCTCATAAAAGCGTCCTGAAAAATTAGTTTTAAACCCGTGGGTCAAGTGACCGCCATGGGCCAGATCCATTGTCAAAATCTTGTCCCCAGGCTGCAAAAAGGCAAAATAGACAGCCATATTTGCGCCACTTCCGGAATGGGGCTGTACGTTGGCATGTTCCGCCCCGAAAAGTTTTTTGGCGCGGTTAATAGCAAGTTGCTCCACCTCATCGACAAATTCACAACCGCCATACCAACGTTTTTTAGGGTAACCTTCCGCATATTTATTGGTCAGTACGGATCCTTGGGCCTCCATCACCGCCGGACTGGTGAAATTCTCACTGGCAATCAGCTCGATATTCTCCTGTTGGCGTTCCCTCTCCTGCTCAATAAATTTCGCAATTTCAGGATCCACATGGCTCAAACGTAATGAAGTCTCCTCAATCTTGGAAACACGACGCTCATGGCGACCTCCTTCGAAATTTGTATTCAACCAGATATCCACGATTTCCTTAGCCCTATCCGGCGAAGTCTCATCAGCAGAGAGGCAAATAACATTCGAGTTATTATGTTCACGGCTTAAACGGGCTGTCATGTCATCGTGGACCAAAGCGGCCCGCACCCCGGGGATTTTATTCGCCGAAATGGACATCCCGATGCCAGTTTTACAGACTAATATACCGCAATCAAAATTCTCATTAGAAACCGATTCGGCGACTTGATGGGCAAAATCCGGATAATCCACTGAATCCTTGGAATGGGTGCCAAAGTCCTCAATATTAATATTATTATTTTTCAGGGTTTCCTTGATGGATTCCTTGAGCTCAAAACCGGCATGATCCGATCCGATAGCGATGCGCAATTTGCGTTGTAGTTCCTGTTCCATAGGCTTTTGTTTTTGTGACTCCTCGATAAATTCTAAAATAGAAGATAAGGCTTTTTTAATTTCCTGGCAACAATCCATGTAAATTTCCAGCGGCATTCCGATCGGATCGACGATATCCCTCTCAAAGTCTTCGATATCCATGACAAACTCTTTGACCAAAAAAGTCTTCTCAGATGCAAACGGGAAGAGCATTTTAACCGCTTGGGCGTGTGACGAGGTCATGCAGAAGATATAATCGGCAAGCACAGCGATCTCCTCAGTCATATTCTGACTGCGGATATTGGAGATATTAATCCCTTCTTCACGACAGGCAATCACCGAATATTGACTCGGCGGCTGGTTTGGCATCGCTCCCAAACCACATGAAATAACCTGAAAATCATCATGCCCAGCGGACTGGACAAGCTTTTCAAAAAGCCCTTCAGCCATTGGGCTGCGGCAGATATTACCTGTACATACAAAGACGACTTTTATCATGGAATATTACCCAGACTATAACACGCCCTATTTTTTTTCAAACATTGATTCTGATATTCCTCTAAAACATAAAATCTCAATATTTGATTCTGAAAATAAAATTGACACGGCAATTTTTCTGCCGGATGCTACCACGATGAAACATCCGCTTAAACTTCAAGCATTTACATTAATTGAACTCCTTGTCGTGATCGCCATTATCGCTATATTGGCAGGCATTAGTTTTCCCGTTATCATGAGGACAAAAATGAAGGGAATGATTGTTAAAAGTTCCTCGAACCTAAAGAATATCGGGGTAGCTTGTCGCTTATACACGAGTGATAATGATGGATTCTTCCCGGTCAGTGCCATCCCCGCCACTACCGCCGCCCGATCTGATTATAACCTCTTGATTCCTAACTATGCGAGTAAAGGAGTATTTCAAGCTCCTACAGATACGACTGCATTAAATATCGCAAAAACTAATTCATCAGCCACCCTTGTATCAAATGAAAATAGTTATACTTATTTTTCAGGCTTGGATGTCATTGCTCTGTCCGGTGCTGTCAGCAGTTCAACAGACTCAAGTATTCCTCTTGCTTCAGAAAGGTTGAATCAAAAACCCTTGGTGAATACCAATGCCCAAGCCCTGACAACCACGATTTTTAATGGAACGGGGGTGAACATATTAAAATCAGATGGTTCAGTCGCCTTCACTCCCGCCACAAATGCCCCTACGGCATCAGTCAAACTCTATCGGGATATCACCGTGGCTGTCGGCATCACAAATTTGAATACCAACGCTGGCTGGAGGAATAATGAATAAAGCCGCGTGATTAGAGCGGCTTGATTTTATTGATACCATGCCTGACTGACTCAGGCTGAAGCGGATATTGTCTTTAAATCCGGTCTTTTATTCTGGTATGTTTCAGCGTAGGCGAGGACTTTGGGATCAGGCTCGATACCCCAAGCCTTGCAGGCATCCTGATAAACCTCCGGCCACCAGCTTTTGTGTTCAGTTAACCCGTCAGTCTGATACTTATTCCAATCCATGAGGATTTTTGACCAGCATTGGTCACCATATTCAATGGCCTCGTGGGCATCTTTAAAATCGCTGACGTACCAATCACGCCCGATCCGTGCATGGAGCACCTCATCAGCCCAGTCATAATCCTGGAAGAGCGCTGAAAGGGGATTTCCGGATATCTGGGCAACCTCCCACTCATAACGCTTACCTGTCTTTGGCATCAACCCTTGCTCGATAAAATAAAGCACGGCATGCCGTTCAATCGGTTTGAGCTGGGTATTGAGTCCCATGGACCAGTTAAAAGTGAATGTTATTTTTTTCCAATCGATACCTAGATTCACAAATCCCACTTCCCCCATCATCCCATGGCGGGCCTCATCCCAGAGCTGCCGGCTCAAATCACGGTAATATTCCCAAGGTTTACCCTTTGTCTGGGCGATAATACCGGCCATCATCTCCGGCACATCGACCTCCCGGAAACGTTTAAAAAACATCATGATCGTTTTTGCCTGAGCGGAGTAATCGGGATTATACAAAAATGCTTCGGCATTGACCCCTTGGTTATAAAGATCCTTGAACCGTTCATCACGTTTGGGCACCGGATCATAGGTGTAAGGCTTTAGGGAATAAAACGTGTCGGCTTTTTTCCCAGACACCTGATGGGTCCCATCAATCCCGCCAGAGGTAAGGAGGGCTTCATCCAAGACTTCGCAATAATGATTCATCTTATCCTGGCACTGGGCATCAATCATCCCTTTGATAGCCTGTCCGCCAAAATCATTCATATCATTCAACTCCAGTAAGGCAAAACGCAAAATCCGGACGGTAGGTTGATCCGCCAGGATATTGGTGTCCTGCTGGAATTTTTCGATCGCTCCTATCAATGAGGGAATCGCCTTCCCATAAAGGCCGAAAACAAGTTCCTCGGAGGTAGGGCAGCAAAGGATCTCATCAAAAAAGACTTCTAAATTCCCATCTGGAACGGTATCTAATCCCAATGGTGGCTCCCTCATTTCCCCGACACGTTTCCTTAAGGCTGCGACATGTTCGGCGGCCAACCATGAGTGGAGACTGTAAGCCGATTTTAGCTCGTAGATTGGTTCGGCAGTGATACGGGCTGTCATGATTTCGTGCAAACGTTTTAATGAATAATGAAATCGTTTCAGACGACGGACGACCTCTTCGACGGAGAGTCCTGGCCTCATCGCATCTGTCATCAGTCCTATTCCCGCAATATGGGGAATGCCACGGTATTCAGGGTAATTTATTGCTATCATAGAGTGCTTCCTAAAATGTTTAGTGATGTTTTGACAATCCATTAAAAATATCCATGTTAATTAGAAATTCAACCTTTCATTGACATTCCTCTGTTAATAAAAAAAACAGAAACCGGCCAATAAACTTATGAAATATAGACGTTTCGGACGGACTAACCTTCAAATACCTGTTTTATCATGTGGCGGAATGCGTTACCAGCACAGCTGGAATGACACTCCCCTGGGGGATATCCCCGCAGATAACCAGTCCAATCTAGAGCAAACAATCCATCGTGCGTTGGAACTAGGGATTAACCACATTGAAACCGCACGCGGGTACGGTTCATCAGAGGTGCAGCTCGCACAAGTCCTCCCGCGCGTTGAAAGGAATAAGATTATTGTCCAGACAAAGGTAGCACCGTTTGAAAATCCGAAGGAATTCCTTGCGACTTTCGAGACATCCATGGAGCGGTTAAATCTGGATTATGTTGATTTATTTTCCCTTCACGGGATTAATACCGCTGAGATACTAGACTGGTCCCTAAAAAAAGGTGGATGCATGGACATCGCCCGCCAGCTCCAAAAGGATGGACGTGTCCGTCATATCGGATTTTCCACCCACGCTACCTGCGATGTCATTACAAAAGCGATTGAATCCGATGAATTCGACTATGTGAACCTCCACTGGTATTTTGTGAATCACCTGAATTGGCCGGCAGTGGAATGCGCCGCCCGTCACGACATGGGAGTCTTTATTATCAGTCCGAATGACAAGGGGGGGAAGCTCTACGCGCCACCGGAGAAATTAGTCCGTTTGTGTGAACCCCTTTCCCCGATGATTTTTAATGACCTTTATTGTCTTTCCAAATCCGGAGTCCATACATTGAGTATAGGTGCGGCCAAACCTTCCGATTTTGATGAGCACATCAAGGCCTTGGAATATTATGATGATATCTCTACGACCATCGCATCCATTGAAAGCAAATTGCGCAAAGAGATGGATTCCGTCCTCGGTCATGACTGGTGTGCAAAATGGGATCAAGGAATCCCCGAATATTTCGATATTCCTAGCCAGATCAATATCAAAGAGATCCTGCGGTTATGGACCTACACAAAATCTTTGAATCTAATCGACTGGGGCAAGATGCGCTACAATTTGCTCGGGGGCGCCGGAGGACACTGGTTCCCCGGTGAAATGGCCAAGGAAATCGATAACGAAAAAATTATTCAGGCCTGCCAAGCAAGCCCGTTTTCGGAAAAAATCCCGACTATTCTGAGGGAAGCCCATGAGTTACTTTTTGACAAACCAGTTAAACGCCTCAGTCAAAGTGATTAATCTCACCCTCTGCTAATCCGTTTAGACAAATTGCATCTTCATTAAAAACTCAGCATTGGACTGTGTGGCACTGAGTTTCCCGAGCATATTGGTGTAAGCCTCCACGGCGGGCAAAGTTCCCATAGCTTTCCTCATCAGATTCACACATCGTAACTCATCAGGGTGCAGTAATATCTCCTCCCTGCGGGTTCCAGACCGCGCAACATCCACAGCAGGGTAAATCCTCATATCCGAAAGGTCCCTGGAAAGGTAGAGCTCCATATTTCCCGTGCCCTTGAATTCCTCAAAAATCAATTCATCCGCCTTGCTCCCGGTATCGACGAGCGCAGTCGCAATGATAGTGAGACTCCCCCCCTCTTCCACATTCCTTGCACTCGAGAAAAACTTCCGGGGCCGCATCAATGCCTTTGCATCCACCCCGCCTGAGAGCACACGGCCATTACTTGGCATCATATTATTATACGCCCTTGAAAGGCGTGTGATACTATCTAACATTATTAATACATGCTTTTTATTCTCCACCATTCGTTTGGCGCGTTCCATAGCCAGTTCTGCCACTTGGATGTGACGGGCGGGATTCTCGTCAAAAGTCGATGCGATGATTTCAGCTTGTAGATTCCTCTCCATGTCGGTCACCTCTTCAGGGCGTTCATCGATCAAGAGGATAATCTGAACCAGCTCTGGATAATTTGCGGTGACCGCTGTGGAAATTTTCTGCATCAGGACGGTCTTTCCTGTCCTGGGGGGTGCGACGATTAATGATCTTTGACCCCGGCCAATGGGACAGAGGAGGTCGATTACCCGTGAAGATATCTCATGAGGGTCATGCTCCAAAATCAGACGTTCCTTGGGGAATTCAGCAGTCAATTGCTCAAAAGGCATCCGAAGGCGGTTCCCGTCAGGATTATTTCCATCGACAGCCTCGATTTTTAATAGCGCGAAAAATCGCTCATTATCTTTAGGCGGACGGATGTGACCGGTGATCTGGTCTCCTGTTCTTAAACCAAACCGCTTGATCTGCGAGGGGGAAATGTAAACATCCTCAGGACAGGGGAGATAATGGTACTTTGGGTAACGAAGAAAACCATAACCCTCTTGGGTGATTTCCACGATTCCCTCGGCGACCATATGCCCGTATTTCTCGGCATTTTTCTTTAAAATTTGAAAAACCAGTGCTTGGGTATCATTCGGATTAAAATCCTCCACCCCATAGTCCCGCGCCAGATTAAATAGATCGGGTGCTGCCATGGATTGAAGATCAGAGATATTCAGGTCGGTGCCGACCAGATCTTCACCTCGGAATTTCCGCCGGACAAAACGCCTTCCCTTTTTAAAATAGGGCCGGGCCACCTTCCCTTGGGGTTTGTCGACATGTTCACCCTGGCGGGGGGTTCCATTTTCAGCGGGATTTTGTGGTGTGGGATGTAGTGGGTCAGAAGTCATGTCAGGGGATTGCTCTTGAAGATTAGTGGTGTATTGAAGAGATGTAATTAATAGGTAAACGACTATTTATCGATCCGACAAGTTCAATTTTTCTAACAAAATACATGTCTGACGATCCCTATGGCCGGTCGTGAAATTATTCCAAATAATAAAATCTGATTTTTCAGCTTTTATAGCCATTGGAATTTGCGCGTCAATACGTAAAAGAGCCTCATTACGGGATAACTTGCGTTCATTGACCAATCGACCGACTTGGATTTCTGGTGAACAAACCACACTGACAATCATGTCAAATTCACCTTCGGCATGGGTTTCAAACAGGAGGGGGATTTCCACAAATACAGTTTGGCCCGGGTTTTTCCCTACAAATTCTGCAGCTTGTGTTTTCCAAATCCGTCGAATTTCAGGATGTAGGATCCCATTTAAAACCCCCCTCTTTTCGCTGTCCCCAAATACTTGCCGGGACAGTTTTTCGCGTGAGATATTTCCGTTGTTATCAATAATCTCGACACCGAATCTCTCAATGATTTTGGATGCGCAAACAGACGTTTTGAGGAGTAACCCGTGTCCAATCTGGTCAGTTAAAATAACGGAGTACCCTTTCCCCCTGATAAAACCAGCTACACTGGATTTTCCACATGCTATCCCGCCTGTTATGCCAACAAACATTTATTCTAACACTATTTGACCATTACCTAATAAATGATGGGCTTTCCCTTTATGCCAATTTTTTACCTCTGACATAAGATATAATGCACTCAGTGGAAAATCACCACCCTCTAATGTTTTACCGTCCAACCTCTGACCGCCTCCCCTGTATAGATAACTCGTTCCCAAATTGTAATCATAATAACCGAAGGATGGATATTTTTTATTTTTTGGTGATAAAAATATTTTATTCGGCACGTAAGCAACGAGGCAATAAGGTAAATCCAAGCGTCCATCTGGAAGTGTTGATTGTGGATCATCGACTATCAAATCACCATTTTCATCGAATTTTGCAATTGCCGGTATAAATCCATCGTTATCGGCGGCGTAAGCCAGAATACCGGTATAAATCGTTCGTAATTGGGTCAAGGCTGTCCCTCTATCCGCCATATCCCGTACATTTTTGAAGAGGCTAAATGAGATTGTAGCAAGTACCGTAACAATCGCTAATACACATATTATCTCTATTAGCGTAAACCCTTTATTATGTTCACGATAGGACATATACTAAAATCTAAATCCATTGGAGGTATTATCAATAACATTTAATTTAATATTAACAGATACTAAGTTTGCAGTATAACTTCCAAATCCTGCCTGCACTGTCACTGACCATGTACCTTTTGCGGGAACATTCAAAGCCAATAATGAACTATCCGGTATGAAGCTACCAAAGATTGGAATTTTTCCTACTGAGTATATTGTCTGTTTTGCATTACTTTTAAAATTCAGCGAATGCGTATATGAAGCAGAACTAGTAGTAGCAAACCCTGACGTACCCCTATAAAAAGGGCGGAGTAATGAATAGGTATTTCCCTCTGGATCAGTAAGAACAATTGAAATACCATCCAAATCCCATGTGGTCTGCACAACCACTTTTACCTCCGCAGAATACACAATACCATTATCATCTACATCCGCGCTTACAGTTGCGGGAAGATATCCATCAGAACTTCCATAAACATATTGATAATAATCAGTACCATATGAATTATAATAGTAGATTGATGTGTTAGTGTATCCATAAAATGATGAAGTGCTCGTATTGGTTGTTGCCGCATTATTCACGACGTTCAGGTTAGTAGAGCCTGGGTATGTGTAGCTGTAATTTGTATTTCCATATTGGTCTACACTTGTATATGTTTCGGTAGAATTATATGTGATATTTGAAATAAGTGGTGGTGGCGTCGTAATATCAACGTAAGTATATCCCGAATAATAATATGTGTAATTAGTGCCATCTTGCGTGTAACTGCTTGTGGTAGATGGATAAGAATAGTTATTTGTGTAATACTGGCTGAAATTAGAATTAGTCGTATAGGTGACATTATATGCCGCAGTCAGTGCTTGAGGCATATTTATCTTAGCATTTACGGCTCTTGTATTTACAACTACACCACCGGACGAACTAAAACCATTGATCTGTCTCCTCTGAGTATCAATAAAATAATTTGTATTCCCAGTCCCTTGACTTACTAACGATGGTGTATTTGTTCCTGAATTTTGTCCTGTAATAGTAACCCCATTAGACGTGGTAGTTGCAGAATTTGTAATGGCAGTAGGGGGTATACTAGGAGTAGTCGATTGTGCGCTTAAAGGATTTGTAAGAATTAACGCGACTAATAATATTAAAAAAACACGCATAAGGGACTTTCCAACTTTCATAGAATTATGTCAATTCTATTTGTTTAATGGCTGTCCAGAAGGATCCACCAATGATGCCGTGACAAAAATCGTCAGATTCTTTTTCAAACTCTGGTTGGTTTCGTTTTGGAATAACCTTCCGATTCCCGGGAGATCACCTAAGAATGCCACTTTATCATGGGTTTTTTGAATATCCTCACGGATCAGGCCACCTAATGCTACGGTTTCCCCGTCATAAACATAGACTTGTGTTTCGACTTTACGGACACTAAAAATAGGTTGATTGATCACATTTTCTGTCAATAACTCCCCGGTGGCCGCACGAATCGGACTACCATAGTTAATAAAACCGTCAAATTCTGTCACTTCAGGGACCAGTGTTAGCTCAATGGTTCTCTTGTTTGCACCCACTGAAGGTGTCACGGTAAGAATCACACCCGTCTCGCGTGTGACAAAGGCTGTCGGTGTCGAGGGGGTTACGATTGCGGCTGAGACTGAATCACCCGTACCGGTAGGCACCTGAGGCCTTTCATATTCAGACGGATAAATAAACTCACGGGTGATCCCCAGACGGGCCTGCTGTCCACTCTTTGTGGTTACGGATGGTGCTGAAAGCAAATCCACATTCTTTTTCTGTTGTAAAGCACGAATCACTACTTGGAACTGGGGATTTGTCAACACACCGGTAATCGCCAAAACAGGATCAGGTGCCACGGTTAACGCATTGCCTAAAAGTGAATCAATCGTTGAATTTTGAAGAGAATTTCTCCCATCTGCTGCAGAACCATTGGCATTTCTCAAACCTCCTGTGATCAAATTCCCCACAGAACCAACAGTACCAGCCCCACCGACAGTTACTTTACCATTACCCACACCAATATTACCCAGAATCCAGTCAAAACCTAATTCCTTTAAGTCATTCTGGTTGAGTTCCACAAAACGCGCTTCAATTTGAATTTGAAAATTCTCTTCGTCGCCAATTCTCACAAGTTCGTCAATCAATTCCAGATTGGATGTTGTATTTACTACCAGTAATGTGGTCGGGCTAATTAAACTCGCTGAGGCCCCTTCGGGGAATGTTACCCCCTTGGCTTCAAGGCTTTCACGTGCGCCACCTTGAGAAATCGTTGTCCCTGATGATACCCGTGCTGAATTCCCTGTGGTGGCAGGGCCAGTCGAAACCTCGGAAGTAATAAAACCAGCTGGAATTTTAAATTTACGGCGTTGTAAACTCTCATTTTCACCTGCACCGGGCACGATCACTACAGCAACAGGATCAATCCTAAAACCAACATTGGCTCCTGTGGTAATAAAACGAAGGGCATCCCTCAGGGAAACATTTTGTAAATCCAATGTTACTGGATTGGGTTGGACATCGGGAGGTAATTGCACTACAAAATTCACCCCTTTTTGGCCATCGGGAGATTTTGTATCTAATATTCTCGCCTGTTCTTGCATATATTTTACGGCTGATTGAAGGCTTGCATCCGTAAATTTCAAATTTGGAATTTTAATATCATTGAGTTTTTTCTCAATATCTGTGCCCATAGACACGGGATCTGAATAGGTGGAATCACTGGGAGCAAAATTAGATTTTCTGCGATAATCTTGAGACCACTTATTTTTAACTTCCCAAGCTGCTTTTTCATCAATCGTATCCTTGAGGACTTCTGCCGCCTTATACTTCTTTTGATAGACGGCTTCTAAACGTTTGGCAGCGGCTGTATTATCCTTATCAATCGAAAGAATTTGCTCATAACTTTTAATCGCTTGGTCATATTGACCGGACTGGAAATAAGCATCACCATTTTTAAAAAGTGTGCTCACATCTTTTGATTGTGCCAAAAATTCCGGACTAAGAGCCTGATTGATATTTTCGCGGTCAAATTGC
Organism: Verrucomicrobiota bacterium; assembly: GCA_034440155.1. Taxonomy (NCBI): domain Bacteria; kingdom Pseudomonadati; phylum Verrucomicrobiota; species Verrucomicrobiota bacterium. The sequence goes on from JAWXBN010000090.1 coordinate 35,444, forward strand.
CTTTTTTCAGCTAATTTTTTAGCTTTGATCTCTTCTTGTCCTAAAAGCGCGAATGCTTCCGCATTATTCGGATTATACTTGAGGGATTCCTTCAGATACTGGACGGCCAATTCAGGATCCCCGTCTTGGGATGCTTTTACAGCCCTCATGTAGGCTACCGAACTCAACCCATTCTGCACATTGGCATAGGCTACGCTATTTGCCGGAGAAGGATCACCTAAGAGTGATTTCGCTGCATTAAAGGCTTCTTCAGCCTTTTCGAGTTCACCCCCATTAAGGTAAAGATAACCATTAGTAATTAATTGATCGGCTTGTTTGAGCTCAGCTTGTCTTTGTTTAACTTCCTCAGCAGAAAGTTTATTAACCCCCGTGGGCCCAGCATAAGTGCCCGCCATTAAATTCATTTTTACTGAATTTAATAAAAATAAAATTCCTAAAATGTAAATGACCCTCAACATGACTTTCATATTTAGTCCTATAATATTCATTTTTTCGTGATATCTATCTCAAACCGTTGATCTTCAGCATTTTGCTTTTGAACACTAACTTTATCAGATTGAATGTCAATAACTTTGTATTCGTTTTCCCTAATTTTAAAAACTTCACCTACTTTGACATTATAAGAGTTCTTTTCATCTTTCTGTGCTAAAGGGAAGTCAATGATGGCCGAAATAATACTTGCTTGTTTACGGTCACCTAATATCAAGGTAATTTCCAAACCATCGTCTCTTTTGACCTTAAGCTCAGAAAGGTCCACCATTTCGTTACCTCCCGTTGAGGGATTTATCCGTTTTTCAGCCTTTTTCTCAAAAGCCATAATCGAGTATTCACCATCCGCACCCAGGCTTTTTTCCCCTAATTTCAAGAATTCGGTCTTCACCTTTCCAGCCTTGTCAGAGCGGTTCACCTGGAATGTTTTGACACCGCCTGTTTCGTTATATTCTTTAAAAAGAATATAAAAATCTTCTTTGATATATTCTTTCCCGACAAGCTTTGTAGCCCAATCCGGCCTACTATCGGCTGAAACAGGAGAGGTCTCCTGCTTACCCTCGGTTACTTTAGAAAACCAAATATACTCATCGTACGTGGTAAATCCGTCCTTATCCGGATCATCACTACCGACTCCCTCCACCTTCGAAAGGGCATATTGGTCTAACCACCAAAACGGGATTCCGTCGATCGTCTCATTTTTTTGATCCACCCACTCGGCTTTTCCTGACTCCGGATTATATTTTATTTGCCCTTTGGGCCCGAAAACTTGATGGCCAATCTGGTCATCACGAACCCAAGGTTTTGGATTCTTCAAGTCTTCAAAAATTTTCACAGTCGGAGCCGCATTCCAATTACTGACTCTTCCCCCCTTTAATTGAGTAGGGTCCATGACTGGTCCGAGATTTTTACTGAACTCCCCGTAACTCATAAAGGTCATGATACAAATCACGATTAGCAGCAGCATGGCCGCCGCCAATGCGACGGGTGCCTTCTCTGATTTAAAATCAATTTTCAAGGTTGAACCTCGCTTTTAATGGGTTCCGTACCCGGATAATTGAATATTAAAAGCTCAAAGCGAACTGTGACATTGATTTTATCTAAGCCGAAAATGATCCGAGGTGCAGAACTCTTCTTCTGAGTTTCCTCGATTTCTTCACTGGTCATGTCCTTTAATGTGGGAATTTTGAGATTTTGGTTCTTGGCGATCACGTCCTTTACCACAAAAAGGTTCCTTGATTTGGCCATCTGATTAACCAACTCTCTCAGGGAAGTAATATCCCCGACAAATGAAACTTCAAAGGGAAGGCGCATCAGGCCCAGTTCGCTATCCTCAGTAATTTTCAGGTTCATGGAACGGGCGCTCTGGGTGGGTTTTTCATTGGGTAGTCCGGCCCTGTCTATGGACTTTAATTCTTCAATCCCATCAATATTCAAAACCATCGGGACAAGGGCTTTTAAGGCACCTAATTGTTTATAAAGGATATCCGTGTTTGAATCATCAGGCAACACGCCCCCGTACATTTCAAAACTAAACCCGTAATCTTTGGGTATTTGGACTTCCGCTGTTTTTGCCATGGTGGTCATTTCTTGGCGGAATTCGACAATTTCATTACGCAGGTCAATCGGCTTGATATTATCTTTAGGAATTGCCGGATTATTAAAGTAATCAAGGAATTGTTGTTTCGCTGAGGCAATCTCCTTTTGGCTATTTTGGACTAATTTAATATTTTCCGCTGATGGAAATGGTTTTGACTCGAGGAGAGGATTGAGTTGTCCCCGTTTAATCTCAATATTTCCTTCTGCTTCCTGTAATCCCTCCGATGAAGAAGAGATCAAATATAAACCGATCAACCCGAGCACCAATGTCACGGATGTGATGACGATAATCGTGATGTTATCTTTGAATTTCACTGTTTTAATACTTCACTTTGATTTTGATTCAAAAAAGCCTCGACGGGTTTGATTCCCACGCGGATCTGGAATGAATAAACAAAATCCCCTTGTTTGGGAGTCTCCAGCTTTACAATCGCCTTATTCACATCAGGAACCACAAAATAAGGCGATTCCTTCAGCCTTTCGACAAACTGGTACACCACATCGGATTTCCCCTGTCCTATCTCTTTTTCATTGTCGACTTTGCAGAGACCTTCAATCATGTAAACTGTAGCTGCCAATTGTCTTTCAGCTTCATTCTTGTTTTTGTTCAAAGGCTTCTGTTTCTTGTCATCTTTGGCAGGTTGTGAGCCCAAAGGAATCGTCGCATTAGTCGGTTCAAATGTCGTCACCCACATATTCTGGTGGATCCTCTCGGTCATATCGCGGGCTAACTGGGAAAAATAATCTTTTTGGGAGATGATCCCAGTGATTTTTTTAATCTCATTCTCCATCTCCACCTGTTTTTTTAATTCTTTAGTGATCGTATCCTTGTTTGATTGATACTGATCGACCACAGCATTGATATCTCCCAGATTCTTCTGGACTCTTTCTTCTTTCCGGTAAATCGCAAACCAAGCGATATAAATGGATAATAAAATCGCTGTCGCCGTGGCAATATACTGGGGCAACCGCAGTCGCGCAGTCCTGCGCGAAACGATAGAAGGCGGTTCCAGATTTATCTCCACAGTTCCTTGACCTGATTGCCGGAGCGCCAAGCCGGTTAATTCTGAGAGGGAATGGACAGAGGAAGAAATATTTTCCTCACTAATCCGGGGTGATACTTTGATATTTTTGAGGGGATTCAGGTACTCCACCTCCACATTGAGTTTTTCTTTAAAAAACTGTGGCGTGTACGTCATGATACTACTGCCACCACAGAGATATAAACGATCCGCTGATTTTCCCCCTTGTTGTGTGCGGTAGAAATTCGTTGACCGTGTGATCTCGGCATGGAGACGGGTCATCCCTTGGCGGATTAATTTACTGATCCGGGCGACATCCGGATCTTTGGGATCTTCATAGGCACCCCCTAACCCCACAAATCCCTTACTCCTTTTGAGTTTCTCGGCCTCTGCGAAAGGAACCTGGAATTCCGTCGCAATACTCTGGGTCAAATTATTCCCCCCTACCGGGATGGAACGGCAGAAAAAACGGTCTTTTTCGATAAAAATAAGATTTGTGGTCCTCGCCCCGATATCGACAATCAAACTACAGCCTGATGCCAGACCGTAACTATTCCGGAATGAATTATAGGTCGCCATCGGGGCCACATCCGTGAGGATGGGTGTCAACCCGATATGGGTCATCATCGCGTAATTTTCCTCAATGACATCGCTTTTAACCGCAAAAAGGGCGACTTCATATTCCACACTCCCAGGGGGTGATATAATCTGGTAATCCCAAACAACTTGGTCAATCGGGAAAGGCACATTCTGCTGCGCTTCGTATTTGATGATTTGCTTGAGTTTTTCCGGGCGATCTATGGGTGGAAGCTTGATGAATTTCGGGAAAACAGATTGCCCTGAGATCGTGTAAGCGATCTTTTTATGTTTGATGTGGCGTTCCTTAAAGATTTTCGCCAAAGAATCCTGGACGAGCGGGAGCGGATTGATTTCTTTTGACGGATCTAGTTCCAAATCCGTAAAAAAGAAATTCTCAAGGACCAAAATTCCCCCTTTATCTTGGGAAAATTCAGCTACCTTCAGCGTATAAGAGCCTATGTCAATGGCAACAATCGATGTATTGGACATTTTAAGCGATAAACTTTTTATTCTTTAATCATTTCATACGTTCCCCACCAAGATTCATTCCAAGGGGTTTTTGTCTTCTTTAAAAGTACTCCGGAGGTTGTGGAAATGGCACTTTTCCAATCAATATTTTTTAAGAGTGCTTTATCGGTACTATAAGCATCTTTCTTTTTTCCCCCGGCGGAAATCTCTACATATACAAAGGCTTTTGTATTCGACCTGAAGGCTGAACTCCCCCCGTAACGTTTAACAAGATTCGGATGAATATACACAGAGGCATAGTGGGGCGCACCATCATAAACATTCAAGTAAACCACTTCCGTGCTGAAAAATGAATAAGAGTCATACCATTCCTTTCCTTTGGGTTTGGTTACATCATCTATTCCCATAACAAAGTTAAATTGAACTTCCGGTGTGAAAGCTTCTGCTGGAGTGGCCGGTTTTGTGTCGCGTTTTGGATGAACCTCATATTCCACAAAAATTTCTATCCAATTTTTATCAATACTGGTAATCGCTGGCCGTCCGGGAGTTCCTTCATTGTTATTTGGTAACTCGTTAATCTCCACTTTCTTAATTTTAAAATCCACACCCATCGGTTCATTATCCTGTGCAATAAGGCTCAGTTGGGCCCCTTGAATTACGAAAATCATTATGAAAATTTTAAATATTGCTTTTATGGACATGGACTTCCTTTCTATTTCTATGTAGAAACTCACATAAACCTACGTATTGTGAGGCCTTCGGTCAACTAAATAAGATTTTTTAACTTGCTCAATTTGGTCTTTTTTCCTCGTAAATGAATTTTCGACTATCTCAATCTTAATCTTGCCCCCTTGCCATGAAAAAGCTATTTACCATAAGCTTATGTCAGCAAATCAATCTCTCGACGTAAAATATGTGGCTCATCTGGCCCGCCTGAGCCTGAGTGAAGACGAAATTTCCCGTTTTCAAGGCCAATTAACCCAAGTCTTGGAGTATATCGAAGATCTCAAAAAACTCGATGTCGACCATGTTATTCCTACAGCCCATGCTGTACCGCGCTTTAATATCTGGCGGGAAGACGTGGAAAAAGCTTCTTTGGATGTTAATCAAGCCCTCCTTAATGCCCCACAAAAAAACGGGGAACTCTTCTCCGTTCCTAAAGTCGTCGAATCATAAATCACCCATCCCCTTTATAAACAGCCATGAATCTCTCCACCCTCCCCCTCCACACACTCCACGAGCAACTTGTTTCCAAGCAAATTGCTCCGCTAGACATTGCCGAATCTTTAATCTCCCGCACTGAAGCCGTCGAATCCAAGGTCGGGGCTTTATTGAATTTCGACCCCGAAAAACTCCGGAAGGAAGCCTCTCAAACGACTTTTGACCCCGAAAAACCCCTCTCTGGTATTCCTGTCACACTTAAAGACAATATTAATGCCTTGGGTGAAACTTGCTCCTGCGGTTCAAAAATCTTGGCTCCATACCGTTCACCCTATGATGCCACCGTCACACGCAAATTGCGCGAGGCTGGGGCTCTGTTTTTTGGTCGGGCAAATCTTGACGAATTCGCCATGGGCTCCTCCACAGAAAATTCCGCCCTCAAAATAACCCGTAATCCTTGGGATCTTGAACGTGTTCCGGGTGGATCAAGCGGTGGTTCAGCCGCCTCTGTCGCTGCCGATGAGGCTATTTGTTCACTCGGCTCTGACACCGGAGGATCGATCCGCCAACCGGCATCTTTGTGTGGCGTAGTCGGCCTGAAACCCACTTATGGACGTGTCTCCCGTTTTGGACTGGTCGCATTCGCCTCTTCCCTCGATCAAATCGGCCCGATCACTAAAGATGTCCAGGATGCAGCCATCCTCTTAAATGTGATTTCAGGCCATTGCCCGATGGACTCCACCTCATTAGATACCCCGAAAGAAGATTTTACAGCGGACTTGGGCAAGGGTGTCAAAGGACTCAAGATCGGGCTCCCTAAACAATATTTTATCTCGGGGATCGATGCCGAGGTCGAAAAAGCTGTTCGTGACGCGGTCAAACAATATGAATCTCTCGGAGCGGAAATCGTCGAAGTCGACCTACCCCATACGGAATATGCCGTGGCCACCTACTATATCATCGCCACTGCGGAAGCCTCTTCGAATCTGGCCCGTTTTGACGGGGTGCGTTATGGACTACGCTCTCCTGAGTCTGATGGGATCATCGATATGTATGGAAAGACCCGTGAATTAGGTTTTGGCCCCGAGGTCAAACGCCGCATTATTTTGGGCACTTATGTCCTGAGTTCAGGATATTATGATGCCTACTATCTGCGTGCCCAAAAAGTACGCACACTGATCCGGAAAGATTTTGAGCAAGCCTTTACCCAATGTGATGCCATCATCACCCCGACCTCTCCGACAGCTGCCTTTAAGGCCGGTGAAAAAACAGAAGACCCCCTTCAAATGTATCTGGCTGATATCTTTACAATCGCGGTGAACCTCGCCGGTAACTGCGGAATCTCCATTCCTTGCGGATTCACCGGCAGCGGGTTGCCCATTGGCCTACAGTTATTAGCAAACTCGATGGAGGAAAGCAAATTGCTCCGGATCGCCGATGCTTACGAGCAATCCACCTCGTGGCACAGACAAAAGCCGAAATTGTAAGGGCTTTTTGGATTCTCATTTTTGGTTTAAACCAGCATCTTTGATGTATTCGTCACGACTGGTATGATCCGAAAAATACAGTCAAACCTAGCCTGATTTCAGCCGAGTGATGCCGCCAAGGAGATTACTTTTTAATCAGTTCAGGATATTGCTCGGCAATCTTGCGGTATGCCATAAACGCCGCCCGGCGTACTTCGGGGTCGTTATTCTGATTCTTGATGATTTCCTCAAGGAGACTTACAGAATCTTTATCCCCATAAAGGCCGATCGCCAAAAGGGCAATATAGCGTACCTCTGGGGCAGGATCACTTTTTGCCATTTCACGGATACGCGGCAGCCCCGGCCCCGATTTCATCTCCGCCAAGCCGTCCACAGCAAAACGACGGTAATCGGCATCTGGATCTTTCGTGAACTCGATTAAAATAGCTTCGGCTTGGGAATCTTTGAGATTTGCGAGGGCTTGCGCGGCTGTCATCCGAGTTAATTTATCATCTGACGACAAGGCTTTTTGAAAAACCGCTTTGTTTTCGTTTGAACCTAAAAGCCTCAGCGAAATCGAGGCATTTTCCCGGACATAAGAATCTTTATCACTTAAAAGCTTGATTAAAGCTTCAGCCGCTTTGGGATCACCAATTTTCCCGAGTGATTGGGCGGCCTCTCCCCGGACAAACCACGATTCATCGCCCAGGACCTCGATCAATGCATTCACAGCCTGTTTTTCCCTGATTTCACCAAGGGCATTGGCGGCAGCACGGCGGACATCTTTGTCCGGATCTTTCAGCAAGGCGACTAATGGTTTGAGACTATTGGGGTCTTTGGCAGAGGAAAGGGCTTTGGCAGCTGCATTACGGACGACCGGGTTCTTACTGGCAAGTGCATCGATGAGCACAGGGTCGGAGTCACGGTATTCAGGCTCACCTGTCTGTCCCTTTTTACGGGGTTTTTCGAGCAATTTGCGGTAAGCACGGTAAGCCGTGCCTGGATCATTTGCATTCAAGTAGACAATGACTACTTGGCGTTGGAGCTTGAGGTTAGTTGGTTCAGCTTCTAATCCGTCAGCCAAAAGGGATAAGGCATCGGAAAATTGTTTTTCCTCTATCAGTTGATTGGTTCTCTCCAATGTCTGGCGCTCTACTTTGGATGAGCAACCACCCAAAATGAACATCCCAAAGGTGAGTACGAGCGCAAAAGATAAAAAGTCCAAGTTTCTCTTCATATAAAAAACACTAACGATTCATAAAAATAGTCACAAGTGTAATTTTCTTTCCCCGGAAAATGCTTTATTATACATTTCATCATGCTTCAGAGACGCAGACGTATATATTATTACTCCATCCTCTCAGCATTTTTCCTGTTAGTTTTGGTGGTCACCTCTTTTTATCTCTATCAAAAACTCTCTCCCAGGCCTCCCGAAAAACCCTTTCCATCGACGGGGGGTGAAAGTTTCCCCGTCCGGGTCATCTATGACATCCCGCAGTTCTACCAAGATGATCCGCTTTGGTACCACGATGAGATCGGTATCAGTGGTTCACGCATGGGGCCGGAAGGTTGTGCGGTGACGGCAGCAGCCATGACCCTTGACTCCATGGGCATTGATACCGATCCAGGGAGATTAAATGCTTATTTATCAAAAACACACGGGGGCTACACTGCCAGGGGCTGGATTTACTGGGAAAAGGCTGCGGAGATACAGCCCAGCAAGGTTTATAAGGCTTTTGAAGGGATGGGCGACCACAAACTGATTGATGAATCTCTCAAAAAAGGCCTTACGCCGATCATCAAGATTTACTTGCCAAATGGGGTCAGCCATTTTGTCGTGGTCATCGGCAAGGAGAAAAAACGTTACCTCATCCGCGATCCCAGTTCCCGTTTCGACGGGCAAATTGTTTATCTCGATGAAGCGCACCCCCAGACCCTCATCTACGGTGTACGCCTCTATGATTACCGTTAATTAGCCGCCTTACGTTCCCGAAAGAGAGCGATCCAGACACATATCTCATAAAGACCATAGAGCGGTAGGGATAATGCCATGAGGGTGAAGGCATCCGATGTCGGCGTCACAGCAGCAGCGATAATAACAATAATCAAAAAAGCATAACGCCTGCCCTTACTGAGCACCCGGGCAGGTAATACTCCCAGCCGGTTTAAAATCAAAACCACAATCGGTAATTCGAATGAAAGGCCAAAGGCTAGAAGGAAATTCGATACAAATGAGAAATAACCCATCATGGACCAGCTGGGTTTAAAACCCATTTTTAAGGATTGGGAAAAAAAGAAGTCTAGAGTCAGGGGTAATAACAAAAAGTAAGCAAAAAGGACCCCCGTCAAAAAAAGAAAAATCCCTGATCCTACCCCCGGTAAAATGTATTTTTTTTCTTTTTTTGTCAATGCTGGTAGGATGAATTCCCCGAGAAAATACAGGATAAATGGGGCCGAAATAACAGCCCCTCCATACATCGCGATATTCAGTACCATATTAAAAGAATCCGCCACCCCGAGATTCAATAAAAAACTCTTTGGATCCCCTAATCCGTTGACTTTCGAAAGCGGATACAAGTAAAGATTCACCAGTTCATCCGTAAAAATAAACCCGATCAAGATTCCGAGGGCGACAGCAATCACCATTTTGACAATCGCTTTGCGCAAATCATCCAAATGTTCGAGGAATGATTTATATCCTCCACTATCGATTAATGCCCGTTCGTCATCCATTTGATATGCAGAATAAAAAAGCGGCTTCAACTGTTAAATTCAAGCCGCCTTTCTGTAAATTTTTTTAATAAAATCAATGAGGGGGAACTACTTTTTATCCTCATCATTTTTCTTGTCTGATTTGGCACCGGAATCATCCACATCCTTAGCCTTCTTAAATTCATTAATGGCTTTCCCGAGGCCCTTGGCTAATTCAGGCAACTTTGCCCCGCCAAAAAGAAGAATGACAATGCCCAAAATAATGATCCACTCATATCCACCCGGCATACCAAAAGCAAAAATAGGATTAATCATATTATTTCTTTACGATACCAAATTCACAACGACGGTTAAGAGCCCAAGCTTTTTCGTTATTCACTTTATCCAGAGGACGTTCAAATCCATAACTCAATGTTCCCACCCTCTTCCCGCTGATACCCAGACCGATCAAATAATCACGGCAAGCAATCGCACGGCGTTCACCCAAGGCACGGTTATAATCGGCTGTTCCGCGCTCATCCGTGTGCCCGAGGATATAAATATTCATATCAGCGTTTTGTTTCAGATAGGTTGCGACAGTCTCAAGCTTCGAACGCTGATCTGGAGCGATCGTGGAGCTATCGAATCCAAACTGCACGTTATACAGTTTAAGGGTTTGTTTATCGAGATTTTTGTCAGGATCAAAACTATCACCCACTCCAAAAGTACGGTCGGCAGGCATTTCAGTCGCAGAATCCCAACCTCCTGCGTTAGCCCCCGCACTTCCCGCGCCTGCGCCTGCGCCGGGATCCTGCAGGTCTTCGGAAGCACAACCAGCCAAGAAGGCGACACCAGCACATAGAATGAGGATTTTGAAACGATAGATAAGTTCGATCATTGTTTTCATGGAGATATATTAATCAATATTGGAATCAATCAGTTTTTTAAGTTTTTTAATAGGTTATCGGGACCAGGTTGATTCCGTCGCATTTCCCGATCCTCCAACTACTTGTAAAGTTTCCCCGCTACCAACGTCAAGAACAATAAGATCAGAGCCACCCCCGCGGTGGCGGGTATAAATTAATTGACGGCCATTTGGTGACCAACAAGGATCTGTACTTTCATCCCCTTGTGTCACCGTTTTTGTCTGTTTTGTCGCGAGGTCATAGATGGCAATCTGGAATCTCCCACCTTGGCGCGTGGTAAAAGCGATTAATTTTCCGTCGGGTGACCAGTTTGGCCGAGTGCTGTAAGTGGAGCCTGTCGAAAGACGCTCGGAATTCCCCCCCCCTTTAGAAATGATGTAGAGCTGCACGCTGCCACGTTCATCCGACACATAACAAAGCCTTTGCCCATCTGGCGACCATGTAGGTGAAGACGATGTGCCCCGAGTCTTTGTGACGCGGGCAGGTTTATCCTTGCCCACTCCTGTGAGTGGAATCAAGGCGATCTCGGGTGTCCCGAAAATACTCGCTGAAAAGGCAATCTCGGAATTATCAGGAGAAATGGCTCCCCCGGTATTTGTCCCGGCATAGGCAGCCACGGTTTTCCGGTCTTTCTCCACAAGCCTCTGGAGGACTAGATCAGGGAATCCAGCTTTGTAGCTCGTATAAACCAAGTATTTACCGTCACGGGAAAGACTGGGACCCACATTGAGCTTTTGGTCACTAGTTGCTTGCCGGGCATTAGCCCCATCATAGTCGGACAAGAAAATTTCCTTTTTACCCCCGCGCTCTGTGACAAAAGCGATCTTGCTATTCCCAATGCCTTTGACACCAAATTCCGCCTTCACAATTTCATCCCCCAGACCGTGAGCACCGTCACGGGGAGAACCGGCAAATGACTGGTCGATAATCGTCTTTCCAGTAGTATCCACCACGACTCCTTGCACGCCCGAGGCACTTGAGGTACCTTTCACCGTATAACGTCCTAATCCCGCGGCCACGATCTTAAATCCTTGGATTCGTAAATCCTGCTCGAGGACTTTAGTCGCTTCCGCCCCGCCTGCACCTGTAATTGTTTCAACAGTAATCGGAGTCTGAGCTTTTGATGCGACTTGGACCGTAATGGCCTGTTCTTGGGCAAATACGGGTAGGGATATAAAAATCAGTGAAAGACAAAAAAATGATATGTTTCTGAGTATCATACATTCCAAGAAAAGCATTTCTCCCATTACATCAAGCGCAATCTGGTTTATTCTTCCCAAAACCCGACCACGCAGATCTGAAAAAATCGCCCACTTTTCCTCTCCCACGCTTTTCCTCTCCCACGCTTTTACTTCACCAGGTCTTGGTTAGTCCGGGTATCACGGGTGGCGATTTTTGCGGGTTCATAATTCAGGTAAGGAGAAAGCCACCTTTCAGCCTCCTCCTGGGAGATTTGTTTACGCAGGGCGTAGTCGATGACTTGGTCGCGCCCGAGTTTACCCACCGCAAAATAATGGCTTTCGGGATGGGCAAAATATAACCCGCTTACCGAACTAGCCGGCCACATCGCGCAGCTTTCCGTCAGGGTAATACCCGCATTTTTCTCCACGTCGAGCAGGCTCCAGAGAGTGTTCTTCTCGGTATGGTCCGGACAAGCGGGATACCCCGGTGCTGGACGGATACCTCGGTATTTCTCCTCGATGAGTTCGTCATTGGAAAGCCCCTCGGTCTTACCGTAACCGAAAAATTCACGGGCTTTTTTATGCATGAGCTCTGCAAACGCCTCGGCTAAGCGGTCGGCCAAGGCCTTCGCCATGATTGACTGGTAATCGTCGTGGTCTTTCTCGAAACGAGCACAGAGTGTATCCAGACCGGCACCCGTCGTGACAGCAAATCCACCCAGATAATCCTTGAGCCCGCTCGCCTTAGGCGCGATAAAATCCGCCAAAGCCTCATTGGGTTTGCCTTCACCTTTATTCATCTGCTGACGCAGCGTATGGAGACTCGTGAGCAATTTGCTGCGGGACTCATCGGTATAGACCTCGATGGTCTCTCCCACACTATTGGCGGGGAAGAACCCGATCACGGCGCGGGCTTGAAGCCATTTATTTGCGATGATTTCCGAGAGCAATTTGCGGGCATCGTCGTAAAGCTCCCGGGCTTCCTTTCCAATCACTGGATCATTAAAGATTTTCGGGAAACGACCGCGGAGTTCCCACGTATGGAAAAAGGGTGACCAATCGATAAACTCGGCAATTTGTGCGAGGTCAAAATCTTCAAACGTACGGATACCGGTGAATTCAGGCCGGGCAATTTGCTCGGGCTCCCAAGCAATTTGCGGGGCGCGCTGGCGGGATTCATCCAGAGAAAGGAGGTTGGCTGCAGAACGGCGCAGGGCATGGTCCTCGCGGATTTTGGCCTGCTCGACTTTCAGGTCCGCAGCAAATCGCTCACGGTTCACCGGATTAAGCAACTGTGAAACCACGGGTACGGAGCGGGAGGCATCGAGGACATGGATGACTTCCTTGCTATAATGCTGGGCGATTTTCACGGCGGTGTGTGCTTTACTGGTCGTGGCCCCACCGATCAGAAGCGGCAGGGTAAAGCCTTCACGCTCCATCTCGCGGGCGACATGCATCATCTCATCTAGTGAAGGCGTGATCAGCCCGCTTAACCCGATCACATCGACTTTCTCTTCCCGGGCACGGGCGAGTATTTTATCACAGGCGACCATGACCCCCATGTCGATCACTTCATAATTATTACATTGCAGGACGACCCCGACAATATTTTTACCGATATCATGGACGTCACCTTTGACCGTGGCCATTAATACTTTGCCCTGGGCACGGGTGTCCCCGCTGAGACGTTTTTCTTCTTCCATGTAAGGAATCAGGTAAGCGACGGCTTTTTTCATGACACGCGCACTTTTTACGACTTGAGGTAGGAACATTTTTCCCTCACCAAAAAGGTCGCCCACTACATTCATCCCGCCCATGAGCGGGCCTTCGATGACCAGAAGTGGTTTCGGATATTTCTGGCGGGCCTCCTCGACATCGGCATCGATGAATTCAATAATGCCTTTAATCAAAGCGTGTTTGAGCCTTTCTTCTACTGTCCCCTCACGCCAGCTCATGTCTTCCTTCGACTCGGCTTTTCCCGTTTTTTTGACGGTTTCAGCAAAATTCACGAGGCGTTCTGTGGCATCGATGCGACGGTTAAGCAGCACATCCTCGACCATTTCCATAAGGTCTTTGGGCACCTCCTCATACACGGCTAATTGCCCGGCATTCACGATCCCCATATCTAGCCCGGCCTTGATCGCATGGTAAAGGAATGCCGAATGCATCGCCTCGCGAACGTGGTTATTGCCCCGGAAACTAAATGAAATATTACTGATCCCTCCGCTGACTTTGGCATGGGGCAAGTTGCCCTTGATCCAATGCGTCGCGCGGATGAAATCCACCGCATAATTATTATGCTCCTCGATACCCGTGGCCACAGTCAGTACATTGGGATCAAAAATAATGTCTTCCGGCGGGAATCCAACCGTATCCGTCAGCAGCCTGTATGCGCGTGTGCAAATCTCGACACGGCGCTCAAAGGAATCAGCCTGCCCCTTTTCATCAAAAGCCATGACGACCACCGCCGCCCCATAAGCGCGGACGAGGCGTGCCTGATCGATAAATTTCGCTTCGCCCTCTTTCATGCTGATGGAGTTCACAATCGCTTTGCCCTGCGTACACTGGAGCCCTGCCTCGATCACCGACCATTTGGAGCTGTCGATCATCAGGGGCACACGTGAGATGTGCGGCTCGGAGGCGATGAGATTAAGGAATGTCCGCATCGCGGCTTCCCCCTCGATCATTCCTTCATCCATATTAATGTCGAGAATCTGGGCGCCATTATCCACTTGCTGCCGGGCGACATCGAGGGCGGCTTCGAATTGATTTTCCTTGATGAGCTTGGAAAATTTTGGCGAACCCGTCACGTTACAGCGTTCCCCTATATTTACGAAGTTCGTTTCCTTGACGACATTCAGGGGCTCAAGCCCGCTCAAGGAAAGGATATGATTGGGCTGTGGCCATTGGCGAGGCTTGGATTTCGCAGCGACCTTGGCGATCTCGCGAATGTGATCCGGGGTCGTCCCACAACAACCACCGACAATATTCAGCCAGCCGGCCTTGAGCCATTCTTCGATCATGGGAGCCATGGTCTCAGGGGTCTCGGGGAACCCCGTCGCTGACAGGGGATCGGGCAACCCGGCATTTGGATAAATACAAAGTGGGACGTGCGCAAGTTGCGCGAGCTCCTCGACATACGGGCGCATTTCTTCAGGCCCGAGAGCACAGTTTAATCCTACAGTCAAAAGGTTCGGCGTGTGGCTGATGGAGTTCCAAAAAGCCCCGATCGTCTGGCCGGAAAGGGTGCGGCCACTCCGGTCGGTAATCGTGCCCGAGAGCATCACCGGCAGTTGTTTACCACTGTCATTAAAGTATTTTTGAACGGCAAAAATCGCAGCTTTGAGCACGAGCGTATCAAAAGTCGTCTCGATCAAGATCACGTCGCTACCTCCTTCGACCAAGGCTTTAACCTGCTCGTAGTACGCTTCGACAAATTGCTCGTAAGTGTGTGTCCGGTACGCGGGATTATCGATATTTACCGCGAGTGAAAGCGTCCGGTTGGTCGGTCCCATCGCCCCGGCGACCAATGCAATCTTCCCAGGATTTTTTGCGACAAAATCATCCGCGGCCTTCCGCGCAATTTGTGCAGCGGCAAAATTCATCTCAGCTACCAAGGACTCCATTTGGTAGTCATGCATGGCGATTGTTGTCCCACTGAAAGTATTTGTCTCAATCAAGTTCGCACCGGCTTCAAGGTATTGCATATGAACCTCATACACCACCTCAGGCTTAGTCAGGACAAGCAGGTCGTTATTCCCTTTGACATCAATAGGCCAGTCCTTGAAGCGTTCACCCCGATAATCCGATTCTTCGAGTTTATAACGTTGAATCATGGTTCCCATCGCGCCGTCGATGACCAAGATTTTTTCTTTGAGGATATTTTTAAGTGTAAGGATGTCGTATTTCATATCAAGTTATCAAGATATGATGATATGACATTTCGAATTCCTTCGCAACCGTTTTTTTCGTGCAAGACATATTTTATCTTAAAATAAAATTCCCTTTTAACCGTCGGTCCTTAATCAAACCACAAACTCTTTTATCAAGGGCTTGATACCCGTCAGCTCGATACTGCGTGTATCTGGTTGCGAGCCACCGACATAGAGCTTGAAGCGGCCGGGTTCAACAAAACGTTTTCCGGCATCATCAGTCACGAGGAGTTGATCCCGGTCGATTAAAAGCCGGATTGTCCGGGATTCCCCTGCCTTGAGATGGATTCTTTCGAAAGCGGCAAGCTGGCGGATGGGGGTCGGGTAATTACTTTCACAATCGCTGACATAGGCTTGGACGACCTCGTCGCCATCGCGCAAACCTGGATTTGAAAGAGTGACTTCCGCCACGATTTCAGGAGTGACGGAGACTTGAAGATGATTGTATGTAAATTCCGCATAACTGAGCCCGTAACCGAAAGGGTAAAGTGGATCACCGCGGAAAAAACGATACGTGCGGTTATCCATGGCATAATCGCTGAAATCGGGTAAATCGTCTGTGGAACGGTAGAAAGTGAATGGCAACCGGCCCGATGGATTCGTTTCTCCAAAAAGAATCTCGGCAATGGCCTTTCCCCCTTCCGCACCCGGATACCATCCTTGGAGAATAGCCGGGAGATTCTCATCTGCCCAGACGGGAGCAAGGGCACTGCCGCTCATGAGGACGAGAATGACCGGCTTTCCTGTGGCGGCGACTTTTTGGATCAAAATATTTTGTACAGCGGGTAATTCAATGGCCGTTTTGTCCCCGGCAGCTTCTGAGTTAAAGGCATCTCCCGCTTCTCCTTCAATGCGTGGGGTGAGGCCCATGAACATTACGACGACATCGGATCGTCGTGCCGCGATGAGGGCCTCGGAGATACGGTCGTCATCCTCGGCACAAGCCTCGGTGCGTGCAGAGATGTGTTCACACCCCCGGGCATGCCAGACTCTGCATCCTGACTCGACAGCTTCGAGAATGCCTTCCAGCGGGGTGATCTGACGGGTCGGAGTACCATTGTAGTTACCCAGTAAGATATCGCGCAAATCTGCATTTGGTCCGATAACGGCAATCGATTTAATTTTCTTTCGATCCAGCGGGAGCAAATTGCCCCGGTTACGCAAGAGCACGATACTCTGACGCGCGGCATCGAGGGCGGCCTGACGGTGGGCATCACACTCGATAATTTCATAAGGTGTATCACTTAAAGGGGCTGAACCCTCCGGATCGAAAATGCCGAGGCGAAATTTCACCCGGAGCAAATTGCGCAGGACTCCATCAATCTCGGACTCAGTGATGAGACCGCGCTCAAAAGCAAGGGTCACCCCCTGCTCCCAATCAGTCAGGCAATCAACTCCGTTTTTGAGTTCCATTGCGGCAGCCTCGGCATAATCAGCACATTTTTTATGTTCCTTATAAAGTGCCTCTCCTGCCCCGGCATCACTGACGACAGCCCCGTCGAAACCCCATTCCCCACGCAAAATGTCTTTGAGCAGGAAAGTATTTGCACTCGCAGGCACTCCATTAATCGCATTATAAGCACTCATGACGGAATTCGCCCCCGCTTCCACACACATTTTGAATGCGGGCAAATAAGTCTCCCGCATATCACGCATGGAAACAACCGAATCAAAGCTCAGCCGTGTGGCCTCCGGCCCACTATGAATAGCAAAATGTTTCGGAGTCGCACAAACCTTCAGGTGATCGGGGTCATCACCTTGGAGACCTTTGACGTAAGCGACTCCGAGGGAGCCGGTCAAAAAAGGGTCTTCACCATAGGTCTCATGGCCGCGGCCCCAGCGTGGATCCCGGAAAATATTAATATTTGGCGCCCAAAAAGTCAGCCCTTTATAGGTGCCAAAGTCGCCCTGCCTCACGGACTCATGATGACGCGCACGGCCTTCGAGGGCTATAATCTCTCCCATTTTTAATACCATATACCTGGAAAAAGTCGCTGCCATGGCGATGGCTTGGGGAAATACAGTCGCCGAGCCACTGCGCGCCAGACCATGGAGGGC